>NZ_JBFUDR010000066.1:0-24069 GCF_056404615.1 Massilia sp. P2_C2
CGAGGAACTGCTATCGAAAACGTGTGCACAAGTGCTCACCGTTCTCTTCCTGCCCCGAGCCGTCCTGCTGACCGTGCTCGTGCCTGGCAGGCGTAACTTTCCCGCCTCCCGCCAGCCCATCGCTGGCGGCAGTGCCCGACGTCGCCGCCCGGCTCGCCAAGGGTAGCGCAGTTTGCGCCGCGAGGGCGCCGGATGCGAGCCGTTGCAGATTGATCGCCGCGTTCACATCGCGGTCGTGATGCGTGCCGCATGCGGTACAGGTCCAGGTACGTTCCCCCAGACTTAGCGCGGCGTAGCGGTCACCGCACGCCGAACACAGTTTGCTTGACGGATACCAGCGGTCCGCCAGCACGAGTTGGGTACCGTAACGCTTAGCCTTGTACTGCAACTGGTGCCTGAATTCATGAAAACCGACGTCGGAGATCGCGCGCGCCAGACGGACATTGGCCAACATTCCGTGCACGTTCAGGTCCTCGATCACGACCGTTTGATTTTCGCGGCACAACCGGGTAGTCAGCTTGTGCATGAAGTCGGCGCGCACGCGGGCGATGCGCTCGTGCAGTCGCGCCAGCGCGCGGGCGCCGCAGGTCCGGTTCTTCGATTCCGGCAGCCGTGTGCCTTTCGGGATCGCTCCCTTGATGCCGACAGCTTTCCTGGCCGCTTCCAGCTTGCGCGACTGGCGCCGCGAGCGGATGCGCAGGCGCCGCAGCGCCGCCGCGAGTGGGCGCGGTGCCGCGATCTTCTCGCCGGTCGACAGCGTAGCGGCCGCGCTCACGCCCAAGTCGACGCCGATGACACCGTCTCCCGTACGGTACAGGCGCGCAACGTGATCAGGCACGTCGACCCGCACCGCCAGATACCAGTGGTCGGCTTGGCGCCCGACACTTGCTCCCATGATCCTGCCCGGCCAGCGCAGATGCTCGCACATTTGCACGCGCCCGATCTTCGGCAACACTGCTTCAACCCCTTCGATCCGCAATTTATCGTTGGCAAGGTAGAACGCATCGCGACAACGTCCTTTTTTCTTGAAACGCGGTCGGTACACCTGTTGGCCCGTGCGGCGCTGGTCGAAGTAGCGGGACCACGCTTTTGCCAGGTTCGCGAAAGGCTGCGCATGGGCGTCGCGGTGGATGGTGCGCAGCCAGGGCAGGCCGTCGTCGTCCAGCCAGTCCGGATCCGAATACTTGATGCCGTTGAACTGCTTCTTCAGTGCCATCGCATTCGGTTTGTGGCCGGTGGCGGCCTGGCGGTTCCACTCGGCCAGTGCCCAGTTCCAGACACGCCGGGCGGTGCCTGCCGCGCGCGCAAAATAGTCGCGCTGCGCAGGTGTCGGATCGAGTCGAAGCCGGTGGGACAGGAGCACGATTGTGGATTCCGTTGAGTAGGGCGTTGGACTGAAGTGCGCTGAACAAGTTCCGGATCTCGTCAGAGAATGTGCACGGTCGGTGCACGTATCGACACATTCAAGCATCAACCTGGAAGCAAGGCGCACCTCGTGAGGATGGCTTGCCGAAGCCGTCACTATACCGGACATCGCCGGCGCGGCGCGCCCCGAAGCCGCTCGCGACGATGTCAAAAACTATATGCATTCATCGCAACTCGGGTCGGTTTTTCGACAGTTCATCCCCCGATTTCGACGCTTCGGCGGTTGGCCGATGACGCTGGCGACAGCGCTTCCTACACTGTCATCACTCGCCGCACATTAACGACGCGGCGATATGAAAAAACGGTGGATCACGCATATGGCCGATGATGTTTTTGCAATTTCGCTTGTGATCCGTTTTAAATATCGATTGTGAACTCCGGAGCAATCATGCGTATTCTTCAAGTCCTGGCCTTCGTCGGTGCCGCCACCCTGTCCATGTCCGCATTCGCCGACCCGTCCATCGCGCCGTCTGCAAGCGCCGCCAGCAACGCGACGGCCCAGCTCCAGCCGTCCATGGCATACCGGCTGACGAAGATTGACGCCGAGCGCATGCGGAGCTCGTTCCTGCTCACCGACGGCCGCACGATCAAGGTGACGAACAGGATGAGCAGGCTGTTCGTCGACCTGGACGGCAAGCGGGAAGAGCTGGTGCCGGTCGGTCAGAACCAGTTCGTCACGCGCGACTCCGGTGCACGCCTCACGTTCAACCAGGTGCCGTTCGCGGACGAGGTGGTCCTCAACCAGGCCGCGCGCTGAGGCGCGGCGCCGAACACGTCCGGCCTGGCCGATGCGGCCCGGGCCGGCACTTCATTGCATGCGATACCCGGCGTCAGATCGGCGCGCCGAAGCGTCCGGCCTGGTAATCGATGATCGCCTGCTGGATCTCTTCCCGCGTATTCATCACGAACGGCCCGTGCGCCACGACGGGTGCGCGGATCGGCAAGGCATGGCCCAGCAGCAGCACGCTGTCGTGGTCGGCCAGGATCTCCAGTTCGTCGCCCTGCGGATCGAACTCGGCCAGGTGGAAGGCGCTCACCGTTTCCGGCATACATTGGATCACGCCGCGCACGACGTACAGGAACACGTTGCGATCGAGCAGCCCGTCGACGTGCAGGCGCGCGCCGGCCTTCATCTCGACCGTGGCCAGGAACACATCCGTCAGCGATTCGACCGGCCCCGTCACGCCGCCATACGTGCCCGACACGAGGTGCACGCGCACGCCGGCGCCGCCGTCCACGACCGCGCCGTTTTTTACTACCGGTATTTGGTCGCGTTGCAGGCCGACGTAGCGCGGTTGAGTCATCTTCAGCGCGGGCGGCAGGTTGACCCAAAGCTGCAGGATTTCCAGCGGCCCGCCGCGCTCCATGAATTCGCGGGGCGACACTTCCGCATGCACGATGCCGCGCCCGGCCGTCATCCATTGCACGCCGCCGGGACCGATCACGCTCTCGTGCCCGGCGCTGTCGCGGTGCGCCAGCAGGCCGTCGAGGATGAAGGTGACGGTCTCGAAGCCGCGGTGCGGATGCGGGCCGAAGGGCAGGCCGCGGTTGTGCGGCGGATAGACCTGCGGGCCGTGGTGGTTGAGGAACAGGAAGGGATCGACCTGGTCGAGATGGGGGCCGGGCACGGGACGCTGGGTGACCAGGTCGCCGATGTCGTCGCGCAGCGCGGGGTGTACGCGCCGGATGATCTTGTGCGTCATGTTCGGATCCTTTCATGTGAAGACGCTACGATACCGGATTGCACGTCGCGGATTGCACCTCGCTGATTGCACATCGCGGATTGCGCAGCGGGGAGGCCCATGCGCGCTTCCCGCATCCCTGCTAGACTCGTTGCGCCTTTGCAATCATGGAGACGAACAATGGGGATGAACAGAAGTGCACGCAGCCTGGCGGTGGCCATCAGCCTGGCCTGGGCTGCGAGTGCAACGGCCGCGCCGGCATCCGGCGTGCCGGGCGATGCCGCGATCAAGGCGGCCAAACATGCCGTCACCGCCTACCGCGACGACGTCGTCGACACGCTGGCCAAAATGGTCAGCTACAACACGGTGGCCGTCAAGGATGTGCCGTGCGAGCGCAATCCGCAGCACCAGGCGTTCAAGGCCTACCTGAAGCAGGAGGCGGAACGGCTCGGCCTGGACTTCGCCGACTACGGCTGCGTGGCCATCATCGGCCTCGGCAAGGGCGAGGAGCGCGTGGGCCTCGTCGCGCACGGCGACGTGCAGCCCGTCGACCCGAGCAAGTGGAAGAAGTCGCCGTTCGAACTGGACCGCACGAGCGAGCCGGGCCGCCTGCTGGCGCGCGGTGCCGAGGACGACAAGGGGCCCATCGCCACCGCCCTGTACGCGATGAAATCGCTGAAGGACCTGCAGGTGCCGCTGTCGAAGCGCATCGAGCTGTACGTCTACATGGCCGAGGAATCGGACTGGGCGCCGCTGGAGGCATTCATCAAGACGCACCCGCTGCCACAGATGAACATCACGCTCGACGCCGAATACCCGGCCGTGACGGCGGAGAAGGGCTATGGCACATTGGCCGTCACGCTGCCGAAATCTGCCACGCCGGCACCCGCGACCGAACCCTGGGTGAAGGATTTCAAGGGCGGCTTCTTCGGCAGCCAGATCCCCGAGGATGCGCAGGCCGTGATCGCCAACGCGACGCCCGCGCTGGAGACGCAGATCCGCGCCCGCGCCGGCAAGCAGGCGGGCATGCGCTACCAGTTCGAGTGGAAGGACAAGGACCTGCTCGTCACGGGCAAGGGGTTGYCCGCGCACTCTTCGAAGCCGGAGGACGGCGTCAACGCCATCAGCATGCTGGCCGACGCGCTGGCCGTGCAGGCGTGGCCGGACACGACGGCCGGCGCGCTCGTCAACTTCCTCAACGAGATGGTCGGCACGGGCTATTACGGAGAAAAATTCGGCAGCATCGCCTACCGCGACGCCTTCATGGGCCCGATGACGTTCGCCCCGACCGTGATCCGCCAGCGCGACGGCGAGGCGGGCGGGACCGAGCTGGCGATCAACATCCGCCGGCCGCAGGGCAAGACCGCCGCGCAGCTCTCGAACGAAATCAACGCCGCGCTCGCGCAATGGCAGGGCGCGCACGTGCAGCTGGCGAACATCGCCGTGCAGATCGGCGACCCATGGGTGCAGAGCGACGCGCCGCAATTGCCGGTGCTGATGAAGACGTTCGCCTACTTTACGGGCGTCAAGGATCCGAAACCGCTGGCAATCGGCGGCGGCACCAATTCGCGGCTGTTCCCGCATGCCGTCAGCTTCGGCCCGGCGATGCCGCATACGGTGTACACGGGCCATTCGGAGCATGAGTTCATCACCACCAAGCAATTGCTGCTGAACCTGGAAATGTACACGGCGGTGCTCGCCGAGCTCGCCAAGTAAGGGCCAGTCTCGGTAGGCGCGAACTGGTAGGGTGGGCACCCCTGTGCCCACCTAACATATGCGTTGCGGTAGTGCATGTGGGCACGGGGTGCCCACCCTACGGGGCGCATCACGATTTTGCTCACCGGGCATTCGTGTAGGTTCAAGCCTCGCCGAAATGTGTAAATACTTCTATAAGTTTTGTAGGTTCCAGCCTACATGATCCAGGTCTTCATAGGGAGCCGGCACCGCTTCGCCAGGCTTTCCCTAGGAGAGACGGCAGGCGGCGCCAAGGTCTCCCAGTGAGCCTGCGCATGGCCCGTTGATTGTCGGAAAAGCTAGAGCTGACCCCAAGAAAATGTGGCGAAAACGCCATGATAGGATCAGGCCTGACGGCGACCCGGTTACCCACCGGTCGCGCAAGGAGAGCAAGCTGACCTGTCGATGCCATGCATAGCCAAGACCTGACGAAACCTGACGGAAGACATTTGACGCTGTACAGCAACCGGCCGATTCCGGACGGCCTCGTCGCACCCAGCCCCTTTGCCGAGCCGCAGCATGCGAACCCGCACCTGCGCTGGCATCCGTTGCGGGGCGAGTGGGTCACGTATGCCGCGTACCGCCAGAACCGCACTTACCAGCCGCCGCCGCAGTACAACCCGCTCGCGCCGACGCGCGACGCCGAACACCCGACCGAGATGCCGACCGGCGACTACGAGATCGCCGTGTTCGACAACCGCTTTCCATCGCTGGCGCTGGATGCGCACGAGCCGCCGGCCCTGACCGTCCCGACCGCGCCCGCGAACGGCAAGTGCGAGGTCGTCGTGTTCACGCAGGATGCGCAGACGGCGCTGGGCCGCCTGCCCCTGTCGCGCATCGAACTGCTGCTGGAAGTGTGGGGCGACCGCACACAACGCATAGGCGGGCAGCACCACATCCAGTACGTGCTGCCGTTCGAGAACCGCGGTGCCGAGGTGGGCGTCACCTTGCACCATCCGCATGGCCAGATCTACGCCTATCCGTTCGTGCCACCCGTGCCGGCGCGCCAGCTGGCGCAGGAGCGCGAATACTACCTGCAGCATGCCACGAGCCTCCTGTGCGACATGGCGCGCGACGAGGCGGCGGACGGCAAGCGCGTGCTGTACGAGGACGACCACGCGATCGCCTTCGTGCCCGCGTGCGCGCGCTACCCGTACGAAGCGTGGGTGATGCCGACGGGCCCTTGCCGCGATTTCGCGGCGCTCACGCCGGCGCAGCGCGCCGCCCTGGCGCGCGCGCTGAAGACGGTGCTGCTCAAGTTCGACAGCCTGTGGGACCGCCCGTTCCCGTACCTGATGATGTGGTACCAGGCGCCGACGGATGGCGCCGACCATCCCGAGACGCAGCTGCACTGCCAGATCTGTCCGCCGTACCGTACGCGCGACCGCCTCAAATACCTGGCCGGCACGGAGATTGGCGCCGGCATGTTCGCGATGGACGTGCTGCCCGAGACGACGGCCTATGAATTGCAGCAGGTCGACGTGGTCCTGGAGGAGACGGCATGAGCGCACTGGTCGACACGTCCCCCGATGCGCGCGCGGCCGAAGTGGCCGACAAGCTGGCGCTGTTGCGCGCCGCGCTGGCCGAGACGGGCGCCACAGCCGTGCGCCTGCGCGGGACCGACTGGTTCGCCTGGGCGACGGCGGGCGGCGACGCGTCCGTGCTGCTGGCCGCCGATTGCGGCGTGGCCGAGGTGCTCGTCACGCGCGACGACGCCGTCGTCCTGACGGATAACGTCGAGGCCGAGCGCCTGCGCCAGGAACAGGTCCCGGTCGCTTTTTCTTTCCACATCGCGCCGTGGGCCGAGACGGAACTGCGCGAGACCTACGTGCTCGGCGCGACACACGGGGGCGTCGTGCTGTCCGACCATCCGCGCACAAGCAACGGCAACGGCGCCGAGCAACCGCTGCCGGCGAGCCTGCGCCTGCGCCGCATGGTGCTGCATCCGGCCGAACAGGCGCGCTACCGCGTGCTTGGTGTCGATGCCGCCGTCGCGCTGACGCAGGTCCTGTCCGCCGCGCGTCCCGACTGGACGGAACTGGACCTGGCCGCGGCCGCCGCGCAGGCACTGTGGCGGCGCGGGATCCAGCCCGCGCTCGTCCTGGCCGCGGGCGCGCGCCGGCTGCAGGCGTTCCGCCATCCGGTGCCCACACACGAGCCGCTCGGCGCGCGCGCCATGCTCGGGGTCTGCGCGCGCCGCCACGGCATCAATGCGAATCTGGCGCGCGCCGTCGCGTTCGGGCCGCTGTCGATCGATGAGCGCAATGCACAGGCCGACCTGCAGCAGGTCGAGGCGACGGGACTCGATGCCGTGCGCCCAGGCCAGTCGCTGGCCGCCGTCTATCACGCGCTGGAGGCCGCGTACCGCCATGCCAACCGGCCGGACGCGATCCTCGAACACCACCAGGGCGGCATCACGGGCTACCAGGCGCGCGAGATCGTCGCCAGTCCGAGCACGGCGACGGGCATCGAGACGGGCATGGCGTTCGCGCTCGATCCCGGCTTTGCGGGACTGAAAACGGAGGACACGTTCCTGCTGGGGGCAAGCGGGCTGGAGAACCTGACCGTGGACCCGGACTGGCCCGCGACGACAATCCAGGGCCGCGCGCGGCCCGTTTGGCTGGAGGTGACATGACATGAACAATTCCGAGACCTTCTTCGGCGGCGCTCCCGAGGCGTTCGCGTCGGCGCCAGGCCGCGTCAACCTGCTGGGCGAGCACACCGACTACAACGACGGCTACATGCTGCCCGTCGCGACCCCGCAGCGGACGGAAGTCGCGCTGGCCAGGAGCCACGACGACCAGCACCACCTGTATTCCGGCACGCTGGACGGCAACGTCACGTTCGCCGCGAAGGGCGGCAGCGCGCCGCAGGGCTTCGGCAGCTATATCGAAGGCTGCATCCGCCTCGTCGAAGCGACCGGCGTGCAGGTGCCGCCGCTGCGCATGTTCGTGACGACGAACCTGCCCGTGGGTTCCGGCCTGTCGTCGTCGGCGGCGCTCGAAGTGGCGATGCTGCGCGCGATGCGCAATCTATTGGGGTTTGCTCTCGACGACGTCAAGCTCGCGCAGATCGCGCAGCGCGCCGAGATCGAATACGCGCGCGTCAACTGCGGCATCATGGACCAGATGGCGTCGAGCCTGTGCGACGAGCGGAACATGCTGTTCATCGATGCGCGCACCCTGGAATACCACCTCGTGCCGATGCCGGACGGTACCGAACTGATCGTCGTCGACTCCGGTGTGCCGCGCACCCTGGCCGCCAGCAAGTACAACGAACGCCGCGCCGAATGCGAGGAAGCGTCGCGCAAGCTGGGCGTGATGGCGTTGCGCGACGTGACGGATCCGGCGGCCGTCGAAGCGCTGCCCGAGCCGCTGCGCCGGCGCGCGCGCCACGTCGTGCTGGAAGACCTGCGCGTGCTGGAAGCGGCGCGCGGCGTGTCGGCCGAACGCTTCGGCGAACTGATGAACGCGTCGCACGAGAGCCTGCGCGCCGACTACGAGGTTTCCATTCCCGAGCTCGACCAACTGGTGGCCGCGCTGCGTGCGGTCCCGGGCGTGCTCGGCGCGCGCCTGACCGGCGCCGGATTCGGCGGGGCTTGCGTCGCGCTGTGCCGCTCTGGCCAAGGTAGAACTGAAATTCGGCAGGCAGCTGAAACTGCACTCTCCACCTACAACAAAGCTGGACGCCAGGGACGCATCCTGATCCCGGTCCCGACCCAAGGAAAGGAAAATAATGAGCCAGTTTGAATATCCCCGCCCGCAGCTGGTCCGCGACAATTGGATCAACCTGAACGGCAAGTGGCGCTTCCGCTTCGACGACGACCTCGTCAACAAGATGCCGGAAGGCGTAACCGGCTGGACCCATGAGATCAATGTCCCGTTCGCGCCCGAGACCGAGATGTCCGGTATCCAGGACACCGGCTTCCACCGCTTCTGCTGGTACGAGCGCGACTTCCAGCTGATGCCGTCCGAAGAGCGCGTCATGCTGCACTTCGGCGCCGTCGACTATTTCGCGCGCGTCTGGGTCAATGGCCAGCTCGTGGCCGAGCACGAGGGGGGGCATACGCCGTTCTCGGCCGACATCACCCCGGCGCTGCGGGGCGACGGCAGGCAGGTCGTGACCGTGTTCGTCGAGGACGACCCGGCCGACCTGGCCAAACCGCGCGGCAAGCAGGACTGGCTGCTGGAACCGCACTCGATCTGGTATCCGCGCACGACCGGCATCTGGCAGACCGTGTGGATCGAAAAGGTGGCGCGCACCTTCATCCGCTCGCTGCGCTGGACGCCGATCTTCGAGACCTTCGAGATCGGCTGCGAAGTGTTCGCCGGCGGCGACATCCAGGAAAACATGTTCGTCGAGGTCAAGATCTGGCACGGCCAGCAGCTGCTCGCGGACGACAACTACAAACTGCTGCAGGGCGAGGCGAACCGCAAGATCGCGTTGTCCGATCCCGGCATCGACGATTCTCGCAACGAATTGTTGTGGAGCCCGGAACGACCGACCCTGCTGGACGCCGAAGTGATCCTGCGTTGCGGCGACCAGGTGGTGGACACCGTCAGGTCGTACACCGCGCTGCGCGCGTTCCACATCAACCGCGACCGCCTGCTGCTCAACGGCCGCCCGTATCCGCTGCGCCTCGTGCTGGACCAGGGGTACTGGACCGAGTCGTTCCTGACGGCGCCGTCGGACGGGCACCTGAAGCGCGACGTCGAACTGGCCAAGCTGATGGGTTTCAACGGCGTGCGCAAGCACCAGAAGATCGAGGATCCGCGCTACCTGTACTGGGCGGACAAGCTGGGCCTGCTCGTGTGGGAAGAGATGCCCTCGGCCTACCGTTTCTCGCCGCGCGCGATCACGCGCATGGTCAAGGAATGGACCGAGGCCATCGAGCGCGACTACAGCCACCCATGCGTCATCGTGTGGGTGCCGTTCAACGAATCCTGGGGCGTGCCGAATCTGACGCTGACCCAGGCCCATCGCAACGCGGTCGAGGCGCTGTACCACCTGACGCGCACCCTCGACGCGACCCGCCCTGTGATCGGCAACGACGGCTGGGAAGCCTCGGCCACCGACATCCTGGGCATCCATGACTACGACTGCAACCCGGACAAGCTGAAGGCGCGCTACGAGGTGTCCGACCCCGTACGCACGCTGTTCGATCAGCGGCGCCCTGGCGGACGCATCCTCACCTTGGACGGCTTCCCGCACCGCGGCCAGCCCATCGTGCTTACCGAATTCGGCGGCATCGCGTACGACCCGAACGCGACGCCCGAGGACGGCACGTGGGGCTATACCCGTGCCCATACGGCCGAGAGTTATCACGTGCTGTACCAACGCCTGCTGAAGGTGGTCAACGAGACCTTCATGTTCAGCGGCTTCTGCTATACCCAGTTCGCCGACACGTTCCAGGAAGCGAACGGCCTGCTCAATGCGGACCGTACACCCAAGCTGCCGTTCGAGGTGATCAGCGCGGCCACGCGCAACGTCACGCTCGAACCCAAGGACGTGGAAGAGGAGGGAGACAAGCCGGGCACCACGTGACGTATCGCTGATGTACCGCTGAGGTACGCCGATCCGCGCCGCCCGGCGCGCTCCGAACCCTGTCGCGAGCACGGCACCCGCAGGGCGCCTGCCCCCGCTGCGCGGTCACGAACGGCCGCGCTGATGGATGGGCTCGCCCGTCCGTGTCGTATCGATCAACCGACCGCCCRCTGCGGGCGACAAGGAGCCATCATGCCCACGATCGTCGTTTTCAGTCACCTGCGTTGGGATTTCGTGTTCCAGCGGCCCCAGCACCTGCTGTCGCGCCTGGCGCAGCATTATCCGGTCCTGTTCGTCGAGGAACCGGTGTACGATGACGGCGCCCCGTTCATGGAACGATCCAGTCCGGCCCCGAACGTGACCGTGTGCCGCGCACACACCCCCATCCATGCCAACGGTTTCCATGACGAGCAGCTGCGCCTGCTCCAGCCCATGGTCGCGCAGCTGGCACCACCCAGGGAGGAGGTCGTCGCGTGGTTCTACACGCCGATGGCCCTGCCGCTGCTGCAAGCGTTGCGGCCCGCGCTCGTCGTCTATGACTGCATGGATGAACTGGCTTCGTTCCGGAATCCACCCAAGCAATTGCTGCAGCGTGAAAGCGCGCTGCTCTCCATCGCCGACCTCGTGTTCGCCGGCGGCCCCAGCCTGTACGAGGCCAAGCGCCACCGCCACCCGAACGTCCACTGCTTTTCCAGCAGCGTCGACGTCGTGCACTTCCAGCAGGCGCTGGACCGGTCGCGCACGCATCCGCAACAGGACGCCATTCCGCGCCCGCGCTTGGGTTTCTATGGCGTGCTGGACGAGCGCTTCGACCCGGACCTCGTGGGTCTTGTCGCCGACGCGCACCCCGAATGGCAGATCGTGCTGGCCGGACCGGTCGTCAAGATCGATCCGGACCGTCTTCCACGCCGCGCCAACATCCATTACCTGGGGCAACAGCCGTACACCGCGTTGCCGGACCTGCTGGCCGGCTGGGACGTTTGCCTGATGCCGTTCGCCATCAACGAGGCGACGAAATTCATCAGCCCGACCAAGGTGCTCGAATACATGGCGGCCCAGTTRCCGATCGTCAGCACGCCTATCGCCGACGTGGCGAATCCGTATGGCCACGTCGTCGCGATCGCCGCCAACGCGGACGAATTCACCGCCGCCTGCGAGGCCGCGCTGGCGCAGACGCCTGAACAGCGTCGCCACATGGTGGACGCGATGCAGGCCGTCGTGGCTGCCACGTCCTGGGACAACACGGCCGCGCGCATGCGCGAGCTGATCGACACGGCGCCGCCGCACACGGACCGGCGCGCCAAGCCGCGCAGCTTCGACGCGGCTGCCGACGCGGCCGCCGTGGCACGGCGCGGCGACGTCCGCCGTGGCTCGACCGTGAATCCGCTGCGCGCACAGGCGCCGCACGTGGCCACGATCGTCATCGGCGGCGGCCCGACGGGGCTGTCGGCCGCATACCACCTCGGCGCCGATACACTGCTGCTGGACCGCAACGAGACGGTCGGCGGCTGGTGCCGCTCCATCGAGGACAACGGCTTCACGTTCGACCACGCCGGCCATATCATGTTCTCGAACGACCCGTACGTGCTCAAGATGTACGAGATCCTGCTGGGCGACAACGTGCACTGGCAAAACCGCGAGGCGTGGATCTACAGCAAGGGCGTCTGCACCCGTTATCCGTTCCAGGGCGCCCTGTACGGCCTGCCGCCGAAGGTGATCACGGAATGCGTGATGGGCGCCATCGAGGCCCGCTACGGCACGGACGACGGCATGGCGGCCGCGGATGCGCAATCCATCGCCGATTGCTGCGCCGACGGCACGGCCGACGTCTGCAACACCGGCCGCGCCGTCCAGGGCACCGTGCAGAACTTCGAGCAATTCATCTACAAGGTGTGGGGCAAGGGTATCGCGCAGCACTTCGCCATCCCGTACAACCGCAAGATCTGGACCGTGCCATTGTCCGAGATGGAAACGTCGTGGCTCGGCGGACGGGTGCCGCTGCCGAACCTGGAAGAAATCATCCAGGGCGCGCTGGAACCGGCGCCGAAGCCGATGGGGCCGAACGCCCGCTTCGGTTACCCGTTGAAGGGTGGTTTCCAGGCGCTGATGAATGGCTTCCTGCCGCACGTCAAGGGCAAGATCGAACTGAATGCCGACGTCGTGCAGGTGCTGCCGCGCGAACACATCGTCGCGCTGCGCGACGGCCGCCGCTTCCGCTACGACGACCTGATCTCCACGATGCCGCTGCCGGAACTCATCAAGGCCATCGGCGACGAGGCGCCGGAAGAGGTGAGGGCGGCGGCGAAAGGCTTGCGCCACGTGTCGATCCGCTGCGCGAACATCGGCATCGACCGCGTCGCCACCGACAAGCACTGGATTTACTATCCGGAGGACACGATCTTCCACCGCATCTTCGTGCAGGGCAATGCGAGCCCGGGATGCAATCCGCCGGGCGGCTTCGGCTTCACCTGCGAGATTTCGTATTCGCCCCATAAACCGCTACCGGTCGACGGCGACGCGCTGATCGCCCGCGCCATCGAGGATTGCCGCAAGGTCGGCATGATCCAGGACGGCGACACCATCCTCGCCGCGCACCAGGTCGACATGCCGTACGCCTACGTGCTGTACGACCACCAGCGCGCACGCAACGTCGAGACGTGCAAGGCCTGGCTGAAGCAGTTCGACATCACCCTCGTCGGCCGCTACAGCGAGTGGGAATACTACAACTCCGACCATGCCCTGCTGGCCGGCAAGCGCGGTGCCGACATCGTGCGCGCCAAGCGTGCCCGCGCGCAAAAGGTCGGGGCGGAATAGATCGGGCCACGCTGGCCGGGCCACGTTGGCCGGGCCACGCTGGCCAGACCGGGCAGGGCCCGGCGCACGCCGCGCCGCGGTCCGCCTTGACCCTATCCGCACGCGGCGCCGGGCTCAGTGTTGGATCGTGCCGCCTGCGAGACTCACCCTGTCGCCGGTGCGAAAGTCCGGCGTGGTCTGCTGCGTGACGACCTGGGTGCTGCCGTCGTCCATGCGCAGGGTGACGCGATAGACCTGGTCGGCGGACGAACTGCCGGTGCTGCCGCCCGAGCTGCTGCCCATTGCGGCGCTGGTATCGCCTTCGGTGGCGGCACTGCTGGACTGGGGCACGGCTTCGATGGCGGCGACGGTGGCGTTCGGCGTCGTGCCCGCTGCGGCGCTGCTGCTCATCCCGCCGCCCATGCTGTCGGTGGAGGCGCTCCGGCCTTTAGTCGTACCGGAACCGGAGGATCCGGAACTGTCATAACCGCTCGAACTGCCGGAAGAGCCGGATGTGCCGGACGAGCCGGAACTGCCGCCACCCCAGCTGCCCGATCCGGCCGATCCGGTGTCGCCGCCCGTGCCCGACATGCCCCCGCTGCTCTGGGTGCCGGCGGTACCACTGCTGCCACTGCTGCCGCTCGTGTCGCCGTGCATGGAACTGCACGCGGACAGCCCGACTGCCAGCGTCAGCAAGCCCGCCAGGAAGACGCTCTGGTGTTTTTGCTTCATGATCAACTCCTTGTGAGAGGATAGTGTCAGGTGATGCGTGACGATGCCGCGTGCCACTGTGGTAAGAGGCCCGTTTGGTAGCGGCGTTCCAGCTGACTCGGGTTGAGCATGAGCCACGTCAAAGTCGTGGCGATTAGCGGGTAGTTCAGCGCCTGACCTGGACGGCGCTGCGCGCCGCGAGCAGCGTGAGCAGGCTGGCGGCGACGATGGCGGCGCCCACGTCGACGGCCCAGTCGCGGACGTCGGCACCGCGGTAGGGGAAGAAGCTTTGCACGAATTCGTCGCCGGCACCCATCACGGCGACGGCCAGCACGGCCTTGCCGGCGCGCGCCAGCGGACTGCCGCGGCTGCCGGTGAACGAGAGGGCAGCCAGAACGGCATAAGCGATCGAGTGCAGGACGCCACCGGGCGCATAGGCGCCGATGTCTGCCCGGGCGCCCGGAATATTGCCGATCGTTATGATCATCAGAAACATCGCGATAGCGGCCGCAACGTACAGCGGGCGCCTGGGCGGGTCGTGCAGGAACGTGGATAGATACGTCGTCATGGAAAGGGAGGACTGAAAAACACTTACCTTACCATAACGGTATCAAGCGGTATCGGTGCGCTGACATACCGCGCCCCGCCGGCGCGCCATCGGGCGGCACGTCGGCCAAGGCGGGCATCCAGGCGTCAGATGGTGAGGGCTGGTGTGCCGTTGGGGTAGTGGGCGTCGAAACAGCTGGCGCAGTCCGGGCAGAACAGGTGCGCCATGCGTACGGCCGACTGGCGCAGGACCAGTTTCAGGTGGCCGCTCTGGCACTTGGGGCAGATCTCGCGGACGCTGCCGAAAGTCAGTACGTGAAGGGGTTCCCCTTCGTCGTCGATATGGTCGATCACCATGCGCGGGTTGAGCTCGCTGAGAACCAGGCAGTCGTCTGATTCCTCATGACAGCGGCGCGACGGATGGGCTTGTTGCTGGGGTGGCGACATCGTTTCAGGTACGGGTAAAGTCATTGGACCGGCTCCATGTTGGATTGTCTTGTCCCCACGCGAA
This sequence comes from Massilia sp. P2_C2, assembly GCF_056404615.1. Taxonomy (NCBI): domain Bacteria; kingdom Pseudomonadati; phylum Pseudomonadota; class Betaproteobacteria; order Burkholderiales; family Oxalobacteraceae; genus Massilia; species Massilia sp. P2_C2. Next base: position 14,947 of record NZ_JBFUDR010000066.1, read on the forward strand.
ATTCCAGAAGAATCGCGAGGTGCGTGTTTCATCATAGCGGAATCTGTAGATGGTTCAAGCACAACAGTGAAAGTTTTGTGCGGTGCGTGGCAGACACAACAAAAGAATACGGAACAAAAAAATGCCCGCCAACGGAGGACGGGCACAACCCAAGATCGGGCCAAGAGACTCAGAATGCGGTGCGGTGTGCCGCGAAGGGCACACCTTCTGCGATCACGCATATCGGTTGCGTGTATGCAGATGGACCCAGTATAGGGACAGAATGTGAACGGGTTATGACACTCCTCAAATGTGCGCATCCTTGATCCCGAACGTTTACAGATGGGATTGGTCTAACCGAGCGTTGCAATCTGAGCAAGAGTGTTACGTGCTGTGGATAAAAAAAAGCCCGCTGATTGAGCGGGCTTCAAACTATTTTCTTGGAGGAGAATAGTGGAGACAGGTGCATTATGCTGCGGCGCGACATATGCGTCCAATTATGAATTCGGATAGCCGTTATTATTCAAAATGATAATGGTAGAGCTAATCCCGAACAGGCACCGTGTAATTCAGCGCCATCCTGCCACCGTCCGCATACAGCGTCTGGCCCGTGATATACGATGCGTCTTCGCTGGCGAGAAAAGCGGCGATGGCGGCGATCTCCTCCGGTTCGCCGCAACGACCGAGCGGCGTGCGCGACAAAATCGTGTGGCGTGCTTCCGGGCTCGACAGTACAGCCTGCTTTGCCAGTTCCGTCAGGATCGTGCCAGGTCCAATCGCGTTGACGCGGATGCCGTACGGCGCAAGGCCGATGGAGGCCACGCGCGTGAGCTGGTTCACTCCGCCTTTCGACACGACGTAGGGCACCTGGTTCGGAATCGTCAGCTCGGCGTTGACGCTCGACATGTTGATGATGCAGCCGCGCAATTCCGTATCGGTGCGCTTGACCATTTCGCGGGCGACGGCCTGGCTGCACAGGAACATCGACTTCAGGTTAATGCGCAGCACGCGGTCGAAATCCTCTTCGGCCAGGTCGAGGAACCCGGCGGCGTGCGTCACGCCCGCGTTGTTGACGAGGATGTCGATGTGGCCGAAGGCGGCCAGGGTCGCAGCGACCATGGCGTCGACCTCGGCTTTCACGCTCACGTCCGCCTGGAAGAAGCGGGCCTGGTCGCCCAGGGCTTCGGCGGCGGTCGCACCTTCGGGACGCAGGTCCACGAGCATCACGCGCGCGCCTTCGCGCACGAGGCGTTCGGCGCACGCATGGCCGATGCCCTGGCTGGCGCCGGTGACGATGGCGACTTTCTGATTGAGTTTCATGGATCCTCGCTGTTGCTGCAGTGAAAGCTGCAAAAATGAAACAAAACGCCCGGCGGCGGCCTGCCGGTCAGAGCATCACGGGCCGGTCGGGCAATTCGTTCGGGCGCGCGCCGCCGGACGGGAAGTGGGTGCGCAGCAGCTGGTTCACCTGGGCGACCGCGGCGAGCGTGGCCGCCTGGAATTCGCCGCGGGCAAAACCGCGCGTCATCGTGTCGCACGCGCCCTGCCACGTGGCGGCATCGATCCTGCGGTCGATGCCCCGGTCGGCAATGATATCGACCTTGCGGTCGGCCAGATTTACGTAGATCAGCACACCGCAGTTGTCCTCGGTGTCCCAGATGCCGTAGTCGGCGAACAGGGCGATGGCGCGCTGGCGGTTCGTCACTCCGGCCCAGGCCAGCGACAGCGGCAAGCCCTTTTCGACGATCAGCCGCACCTCGCCCCGGTGCGTCTGCTCGCCGGCCGTGATGGCTTCCGTGATCGCGCCGAGCGCCGCGGGCGGAAACGCGCGCTCGGCCTCGTTGCGGGTGCTGAACAGGTGGCGCAGGGCGCGCCGCAGTCGGCTCGGTTCTTCCATCACCAGTCTCCCGAGGCGCCACCGCCATCGAAGCTGCCACCGCCACCGGAAAAGCCGCCGCCGCCGCCGCTGTCMGAAAAGCCGCCGGAGAAGCCGCCGCCGCCGCGATGGCGGGCGGCATTGGCGAGGAYATTGCCAAGGATGAAGCCGGTCGTGGCGCTGTCCCAGTGGTTGCCACGCTGCCATGGCTGACCGGGCAGGCCCGGTTGCATCAGGCGCGTGCGGCGCGGGCGGAAGATCGAGCGGATGACGACGATGCCGATGAACACCAGGAAAATGCCGACGGGGATGCCGGGTCCGCCATCATCCTCCTGCGCTTGCGGCTGCGCCTGCGCGGGCGGTGCCGGGAATTTTTCCTGGTTGAGCAGGGTGGCGATGGCGCCGACACCAGCGACGAGCCCGCCATACCAGTCCTGCTGGCGGAAATGCGGGGCGATCGTGTCTTCCAGGATGCGTTTCGATTGCGCGTCCGTCAGCACCCCCTGCACGCCGCGTCCGGCCTCGATGCGCAGGCGGCGCAGCGCCTTCGGATTGTCCTTCGCCACCACCAGCAGCACGCCGTCGTCGACGCCCTTGCGGCCCAGCTTCCACGCGTCGGCCACGCGGATGCTGTACTGCTCGATGGCTTCCGGTTCCGTCGACGCCACGAGCAGCACGGCGATCTGGCTGCCCGTCTTCGCCTCGTAGTCGGCCAGTACGCCTTCCAGTTTCTGGCGCTGGTCCGGCGTCAGCATGCCGATCTCGTCGGTGACGCGCGCGCGCAGCGCCGGCACTTGTCGCATTTGGTCCGACCTCTGGGCTTGCGCATGGGCCGAGCAGGCCAGCAGCAGGGTCAGCATCCAGGCCCACAGCAGACGGGGCAGGGGGCTCATGGCATGGCCTTATTTGCCGAAGTTGACGGTCGGCGCCGTCGAGATCGACTTCTCGTTCTCGACCGTGAACGAGGGCTTGGCCTGGTAGCCGAAAATCATCGCCGTCAGATTGGTCGGGAAGCTGCGCACGGTCACGTTGTAGTCCTGCACGGCCGCGATATAACGCTGGCGCGCGACCGTGATGCGGTTTTCCGTCCCTTCCAGCTGCGACTGCAGGTCGCGGAAGCTGGCGTCGGCCTTCAGTTGCGGATAGTTCTCAGACACGGCCATCAGGCGCGACAGCGCGCTCGACAGCTCGCCCTGCACCTGCTGGAACTTCTGGAACGCTTCCGGATTGTTGAGGACTTCCGGCGTGATCTGGAAACTGGTCGCGGCGGCACGCGCGCGCGTGACGGCTTCCAGCGTCTCCCGTTCGTGCGTGGCATAGCCCTTGACCGTGTTGACCAGGTTGGGAATCAGGTCGGCGCGGCGCTGGTACTGGTTGACGACCTCGGCCCAGGCCGCCTTCGTGGCTTCGTCCTTGGCCTGGAACTGGTTGTAGCCGCAGCCCGACAGCAACGTCGCGGCCAGTACGGCGGCCAGCAACATGCCGGCCCAGCGCGTGAAGATCGAAGGTTTCATCTGCCCATCCGTAACAAGTTGTCGAATGGCCAAAATATACCCGAAATGACAACGCCATGGCGTGACGGACAGGCCAGCCGTGCCGGCCGCGCGCTACAATAACGGGTTTGCAATCCGACTTCAGAGGCCGCCATGAACTTCATCGACAAACTGACCGCCGCCTGGCGCCGCAACGATTCCCTGCTGTGCGTGGGGCTCGATCCGGACGTCGCACGCTTTCCGGCGCACCTGCGCGACCGGCCGGACGGCATCGTCGAGTTCTGCAAGGCCATCATCGACGCCACCGCCGACCTGGCCTGCGCCTTCAAGCCGCAGATCGCCTATTTCGCCGCGCTGGGCGCGGAAGACCAGCTGGAAGCCATCTGCCGCTACCTGGGCGAGCGCTATCCGCACATCCCGCTGATCCTGGACGCCAAGCGCGGCGACATCGGCGCGACCGCGCACCAGTATGCGCGCGAAGCGTTTGACCGCTACGGCGCCGACGCCGTCACCGTCAACCCGTACATGGGCTTCGATTCCGTCGAGCCTTACATGGCGTGGAAGGATCGCGGCGTGATCGTCCTGTGCCGCACGTCGAACGCCGGCGGCTCCGACCTGCAATTCCTGGACGTGGGCGGCCAGCCGCTGTACCAGCACGTGGCGCGCCTCGTCGCGGAAAAGTGGAACAGGAACGGCCAGTGCGCCCTCGTCGTCGGCGCCACGTTCCCGGACGAACTCGCCCAGGTGCGCTCCATCGTCGGCGACATGCCGCTGCTCGTGCCAGGCATCGGCGCCCAGGGCGGCGACATCGAGGCGACCGTGAAATCGGGCCGCACGGCAGATGGCATGGGCATGATGATCAATTCCTCGCGCGCCATTATCTATGCGCAGCCGCAGGGCGGCGAGGATTTCGCGGCGGCCGCGCGCCGCGTGGCGCTCGAGACGCGCGACGCGATCAACCGCTACCGCGCCTGAGTCATCCCCGTCACCCCGCCGGGCCATGCCGGCTGCTGCTGCCCAGGTAGCGCAGCCCGACGGCCAGCGCCGCGAAGCCGGACGCGGCGGCCACGCCGAGCGCCCAGCGCGGGCCGGCATGGTCGGCCACCCAGCCGACGATCGGCGCCCCGATCGGCGTCGTGCCCAATGCAATGCCGACCCGCAGGGCCATCACGCGGCCGCGCATGGCGGGTTCGGTCGCCAGCTGCATCAGGCTGTTCGATGCGTTCGTGAAGGTGAGGGCGGCCACGCCCGTGAGCGCGAGCGCGGCGGCGAACCACAGGTAGCCCGGCGCGATGGCGGCCAGGGTGCAGCCGATGCCGAACACCCCGGCTCCCACCACCAGCGCACTGAAGCGCGTGCGCTCGCGGCCGGCGGCGATCAGCGCGCCGGTGACGCTCCCCACCGCCATCGTCGACGACAGCAGGCTGTACCCGCGCGCATCCGCCTGGAATACGGACACGGCCATCGTGCCGATGAAGATCGGGAAATTCAGGCCGAACGTGGCGATCAGGAACAGCATGGCCATGATCGCCATCAGGTCCGGCCGCTGCCACACATAACGCAGGCCGGCGAGCATCGCGCGCCCGCGGTCACCCGCATGCGCGCGCGGGTGCGCGTGCAGCTCGTCCTTGCGCAGCCAGGCCAGCGAGCACAGCACGGCGACGTACGACAGCCCGTTGACGATGAACGCCCAGCCGGTGCCGACGCCGGCGATCAACAGGCCGGCCGCCGCCGGGCCGATCATCCGGGCGCCGTTGAACGACGTCGAATTCAGCGCGACCGCGTTCGGCAGGTCGGCATCGCCCACGAGTTGGGCGACGAAGGTCTGGCGCACGGGCGCGTCGAAGGCCGATGCGCAGCCGAACAGGAAGGCGAACACATAGACCTGCCACAGCTGGACGATACCGAGGATGGTCAACAGGCCCAGCGCCAGCGCGAGCACGCCCATCGTGGCCTGCGTGACCATCATCAGTTTGCGCTGGTCCCAGTGGTCGGCCGCCCAGCCGGTCCAGGGCAGCAGCAGGAGCTGGGGGCCGAACTGCAGGGCCATCACGGTGCCGACGGCCGATGCGTTGTGGTGCGTGAGTTCGGTGAGGACCAGCCAGTCCTGGGCGGTGCGCTGCATCCACGTGCCCACGTTGGAGACGAGGGCGCCGCTGGCCCAGAGGCGGTAGTTGAAGCTGGAGAGGGAGCGGAATGCGCGGGACATCGAAATCGTTCGTAGGGTGGGCGGCCTCCGCCCACGCGGTGATACGCGCCGTGAAATAGGTCGCGTCCGTGCCGGTGTCCGTTGTACGCGTGGGCACGTGGTGCCCACCCTACGCATCATTCAATACCGGCTTGGGGCAATCATTTCGGCGTAATCATACAGCGCCCCGAGGATTTCTTCCGCCCGCTCGTCCGCCGTCTCGGACAGTGCGTCGATCTCGGCGAACAGCTGGTCGATCGTGCGTGCCCCGCCCGCGCCGTCGAACAGGCGCGCGGCGCGGTGGTCTTCCCACGCCTGCTGCTCGTCTTCGCCCAGGGTGTGCGGGAAGTTGCGGGCGCGGTAGCGGAACAGCAGGTGCGTCAGGCGCTCGTCCTCGAACGACGGGCGCAGCGTGGCCAGCTTCGTCGGCGCCTCCGTCCGCAGCGACTCCAGCCGGCGCCGGTCGCCGTTCGACACGAAGCCGCCGTACAGGTCTTCGTCGACGTCCATCGCGGCGACGGTGTCGCGCTGGAACACCTTGTGCCAGATCGCCGCCATGTCCGGCCCGCCCGCCGCGATGCGCGCGTGCGCCAGGCATTGTTCGACGTCGAGCTCCCAGCGTGCCGCCATCTGGCTGCTGAGCGTCTTGAGGTTGCTGACAAGCATGGGTGATTTGTTCAGGTGCACGCTCTTGATGGGCAGCCGGGTCATGCCTTCGGGCATCTCGGCCGCGCGCGTGAACAGGCGCTGGCGGATCGTGTCCACGTCCAGGCGGAACAGCTCGGACGGGTCGTGGCGGCAATCCCACACGAGCACTTCGTTCTTGTTCGTCGGATGCGTGGCCAGCGGCCAGACCAAGGCCAGGCAGCCGCGCTCGGCCGGGAACATGCCGGAGACGTGCAGGAAAGGCTGGCGCAGCGCGCGGTCCAGGTGCAGGCCCATCTGCTCCGCCACCTTGTCCTTGCGGCGCAGTTCGAGGCAGAAGTCGAACAGCTTCGGCTGCTTGCTGCGCAGCAGGCGCGCCAGCGCGATGGTGGCGCGCACGTCGGACAGCGCGTCGTGTGCGGCTTCGTGCACGAGGCCGTTGTCGCGCGAGAGGTGTTCGAGCCTGAAGCTGGGGCGGCCGTCRTCGTGGCGTGGCCAGGCGATGCCGTCCGGACGGAGCGCATAGGCCATGCGCACGACGTCGAGCAGGTCCCAGCGGCCGCAGCCGTTCTGCCATTCGCGCGCATACGGGTCCATCAGGTTGCGCCACAGCAGGAAGCGCGTGACCTCGTCGTCGAAGCGGATCGTGTTGTAGCCGACGCCGATCGTGCCCGGCTCGGAGAACGCCGCGCAGATGCGGGCCGCGAATTCGTGCTCGGGCACGCCGTGCTCCAGGCAGTGCTGCGGCGTGATGCCCGTGATTAGGCAGGCCTGCGGATCGGGCAGGTAGTCGGGTGCCGGCTGGCAGTACAGCATGATCGGCTCGCCGATCTCGTTGAGGTCGGCGTCGGTGCGGATCGCGGCGAACTGCGCGGGACGGTCGCGCCGCGGTTCCGCGCCGAACGTCTCGTAGTCGTGCCAGAGGAAGGTGTGGGTGCTCATTGTGGTGCCGGCTGCACGGCTGAGTTGCGACGCGCCATTCTAACTTGCATGTTTCAGCGGGCCTAGCCCTGGCTCAATCGAGCCAGGGGAACAAAATGCCAGTAGGGTGGGCACCCCTGTGCCCACGCGAAGGCATGCGGTATGCGAACGTCACGCGTGGCACGGCGTGCCCACCCTACACGGCAATCCGGTCGCGTCCCGCCTCCTTGGCGCGGTACAGCGCGGCGTCGGCGGCTTCGATCAGGCCCCGTTCGTCCTGGCCCGGCAGCAGCGTGGCGACGCCGAACGAGCCGGTGACGTGCGGCAGCGGCAGCCGCATGTCGTCGAACACGATGGTCTCGCGCATGCGCGCACACAGGCGCTCGGCGACCATCACGGCCTGCGGCTGCGGGGTGGCGGGCAGGATCGCCATCATTTCCTCGCCGCCGTAGCGCACGGCGAAGTCGGTCGGGCGCAGGCCCGCGCGGATGACGTTCGCGGCCGCGCACAGGGCGCTGTCGCCGGCGATGTGGCCATGGGTGTCGTTGAACCGCTTGAAGTGGTCCAGGTCGATCATCACGAGCGACAGGGGCGCGCCTTCCTGGCGCGCGCGGGTGACCAGCTTGGGCAGGACCTCGTTCAGCCAGGCGCGGTTGTACAGGCCCGTGAGGCCGTCGTTGAACGACAGCTGGCGGTAGAACTCGCCCACTTTCTGGCGCCGGCGCAGGCGGGCATTGGCCGCGCGGACGCGGAAGGAGAGCAGCCGCAGCAGGTTGCGGGCCACGCCATTGTGGCCGTCGATGAGCTGCCACACGCGGTCGGGCTCGATCACCAGGAGTTCGCTGTCTTCCAGCGCGACGATGGCATCAAGGTTGGCGGCGTCGTCCAGCACCGACTGCTCGCCCACGCTTTCGCCGGGCAGGATGCGGTCGACATTGCCTTCGCCCAGCGCCGCCTCCACGGCCAGGCTGCCGGCCAGCACGATGTACAGGCGGGCCCGCAGGCCATCTTCGAGCGCTTCGTCCTTCGGCAGCCGCACCAGCAGGCAATCGGCGAGCGCGCGCGCGACGGCGGGGCCGTCGGCGTCGCGAAAGAGCTCCAGATCGCGGATGCTGTAGGAGGATGCACCGAAGGTGCCGGTCACGTTCATGAATGACTTACGGGCGACAACTTATATTGACAACCTCGCATGATACCTGAATGAAACGCTCACTGAGATGCTTGGCGTGGATAAACAACAGTGTTTCAATGACGGGATGACTACCGCTTCCGATTCCAGCCTCGTCGACGCGCTCGGCCAGGCCCACCTTCCCGCGCCCGACGCGCGCATCGTCTGCCTCGTGCCCTCGATCACCGAACTGCTGTGCGACCTGGGCCTGGCCGGCAAGCTCGTCGGCCGTACGGGCTTCTGCATCCATCCACGCGACGTCGTGGCCGCCATTCCGAAGGTGGGCGGCACGAAGGACGTCAACATCGAGAAGATCCGCCGGCTGGCGCCGACGCATGTCGTCGTCAACATCGACGAGAACGAAAAGCCGACCGTCGACAAACTGGCGGAATTCGTCCCGCACATCGTCGTCACGCACCCGAACGCGCCGCGCGACAACCTCGACCTCGTGCGGCTGATGGGCGGGCTCTTCGGTGCGGCCGATGCGGCCGAGCGCTGGTGCGCCGAATTCGAAACGGAATACGCGGGTCTGCGCGCGCATGTTCACGGCCCGGCGCGCACCGTGCTGTACTGCATCTGGCAGGACCCATGGATGACGGTCTCGCAGGGCAYGTACATCGCCGCCATGCTGGCCGAGCCGGGCTGGCGCGTGCCGGACCTGGGCCTTGAGCGCTATCCGCGCTTCGCCTGGTCGCAGGCGCTCGTGGACGGGCTCGACGCCGTGCTGCTGTCGACCGAGCCCTACCGCTTCACGGAAGCGCACGCGGATGCGCTGGAAAAGCAGATCGGCATCCCCGTGCTGCTCGTCGATGGCGAGATGATGTCGTGGTACGGCAGCCGCGCGCTGGCCGGG
>NZ_JBFUDR010000067.1:0-24066 GCF_056404615.1 Massilia sp. P2_C2
GTTGCGCATAGGTTTGGGAATATGCGTTTTGTGCAGCCTGCTTTGCCTGACGGTCGCAATTATCACTGCAAGCGGAAGCCTGGACAGCGGACGCCGCCAACGCCATCGCCGTAGCCACTGCAAATGCAAGTGCCTTGCATGAACTCTGGGAGAAAATTTTCATAGAACTACCCCTAAAAAAGTTAAAGGAACGGCCACTACGTCAATTGATCCTGCATGAGCACAAGCGACAGGTTCAATCACTCCCGCTCGACCGAATTCGTGATATCGAATTCGACGAACGGAAACCTATTGCACGCGGAGAGAAAGCTGACGCCCGCGCGACATATTCAAATGGATGTAGTCAAAAACATGTTGGGGGGCTGGTCCCTGACGTGGAGTAAATGCATCGGGGCGACGTCAGTAACATAACATTGAAATCATGTTTATTTTGTTATGTTTTTTTGCGACTCATTCAATGTTTTTTCAAAAATTGCGCAGACTCGTCGAAACACCAGATTGTCGCGCCCGATCTACCGGACCTAACAGAATCTGGCCTCAACATGGCTTCTGCGTCATCGACCTGTGCGGTTTCGACTGCTGGGGTCGGCGTCTGGATGCGAGGTCGGTGTCGGTATGTGTTTTAGCCGGACTGGCGCCATGGCCAAAGCACTCATTCCCGACGAGCTCTGGTTCCTTATCGCCGCTCATCTTCCAGCACGCCCTTCGTCTCCGAGAGGTGGTCGACCACGCCGTGGCGGCGAGCATACAGCCCGAAACCCAACTGATCGGGGGAAGCTTGGTCGCAAGTATCACATCCTTGTCGATCAGCGTGGCTTGCCATTGGTAGCCCAGATCCCAGGTGCGCAAGTTCACGATTCCCGGCCGGCAACCAGCGCGACCACCTATGTGGATATTAGCAACAACGCAAGAATCGGAGAGAATTCCTGTAAAAATATAGCGCAGAATTCGAACCATGCTCAGCTTCAAAGGAATGCGTTTCCCGATCGTCGTCGACCCGGGATGCATTCGTTGAAAAGCCTATGGAATCGAATCTCATACCAGACATCCAGGCAACTGACGTCCGATTGTTTCATGACAATCAGCGCTATTCCTTTTGCCGGGCTTCCCATCCAGCCGGCCCGATCGTTATCAAGTCAGCAAAGGTGACACCGCACGATGCGCACGCCGCTGCGCTCCTGCGGCGCGAGTTCGACTTACTGGAAAGCATAGACCTTCCGGGGGTCGTGAACGTATGGCGTCTGGTGCAGACAGAGTCAGCCCTGGCGATGGTCATGGCGGATGCGGGACAACAGAATCTTGCCGCGCGCATCGCCGCACATCCACTCGGGTTGACGGAATTCTGGGAAATCGCATTGCAACTTGCGCGGACCGTCGCAGGCTTGCATGGCATGGGGATCGTTCATCGCAACCTCAACCCGGCCAATTGGGTCTGGAATACAGCGGCACGCACGGCGACGCTGGTCGATTTCCGGATCGCCGTCTCGCTGTCGACGCCGGAAGGCGACAGGAGCATCCCTCTCCAACTGGAAAATTCCCTCGCCTATATGGCGCCGGAACAGACGGGACGCACCGGACGGGCTCCGGATTGGCGATCCGATTTGTATTCGCTGGGCGCGACGCTGTACGCCTTGTTGACGGGGGCGCCGCCATTTACGGCACAGGATCCGGTCGAACTCGTGCATGCGCACCTGGCACGCTCGCCAAAGCCACCGCATAACGTCCGGGCCGATATTCCGCCCGTACTCTCCGACATCGTCCTGAAGCTGCTGGAAAAGGAACCGGAACAACGCTACCTGACCGCCGACGGCCTGCTCGCCGACCTCCGGCACGCGAGCGACCAGTGGTCCCGCACGCATAGGGTGGCGCCGTTTCCGCTGGCCGAAAGCGATGTCCCACGCCAGATTTTCATACCCGGCAGATTGTATGGCCGGTCCGCGGAAACACGGCTGCTGCTGGAGGCTTTCGACCGCGTTCGGCGGTCGCAGCGGGAACTGGTGTTGGTGACGGGCGCGCCGGGGATCGGCAAATCGGCGCTGGTCGCGCAACTGGAACACGCCGTCGTCGACCGCGGCGGCTACTACATCCGGGGGAAATTCGACCAGTTGGAACGCAGCGTGCCATATGGGGCACTGGTGCAGGCGTTCCGCATACTGATCCGGCAGCTCCTGACGGAGCCGGACAAGGCATTGGCGCTCTGGCGCGAGCGGATCCAGGCAGCGGTCGCGCCGAATGCGCAGATTCTCGTCGACGTCATCCCCGAGGTCGAGAGCATCCTCGGGCCGCAGGCACCGGTGGCGGCACTCGGGCCGATCGAGTCGAAGAACCGCTTCAACCAGGTGTTCCGGTGCTTCCTCAACGTCTTCGCGCGCCCCGAACACCCGATCGTCGTCTTCCTGGACGATCTCCAATGGGCGGACGCGGCATCGATCCAGGTCCTGCAACACTGGATCGCCGATGGCACGACCGGCTACCTGTTGATCGTGGGCGCCTACCGCGATGAGGAAGTCGGCCTGGCCCATCCGCTCGCACGCGCGCTGACCGAACTGCGCAAGACGAACGTGCGCATTTCGGAGATCGACGTCGGGCCGCTCGTCCCTGGGAGCGTGGCGGAACTCGTCGGGGATACGCTCGGCCGGCCGCCAGCCGCTTGCGGGCCGTTGTGCGACGTCCTGGTGCAAAAGACAGCCGGTAATCCTTTCTTCATCAGGCGGCTCTTGCACGCGCTGCATGGCGAAGGGATGATTCACTTCGTGCCACGGGAACGGGGCTGGGCCTGGGACCTGGACGTGATCGAGCGCGCCCCGGTCAGCGACAACGTACTCCACCTGATGTCCCGGGCCATCGGCCTGCTCCCGGAAACGGCCAGGAACCTGCTGCAGGCGGGGGCATGCATCGGACATCGGTTCGAGCTCGGCACGCTGGCCGCAGCCACCGGGCATTCGCCGGCTACGGCGTTGCGCCTGCTGCGGCCAGCCCTCGCCGAAGGCTTGCTGCTGACGGTGCGCGACGCGTGCAGGGCGCCTTCCCACGGTGACGTCCAGTTCGTCCACGACCGCGTGCAGCAGGCCGCCTACATGGCCTTACCCGCAACGGCGCGCAGCGTGCTCCACCTCGACATCGGACGTCATCTGCAGCGGCTCGCGTCCGACGCTGCTCTCGAAGCACGGCTGTTCGACATCGTCGACCAACTCGATCGCGGCGAGCCACTGATCCAGGACCCCGAGGAGCGCACGCGGCTGGCGGAGCTGAACCTGGCGGCCGGCCGCAAAGCCAAGGCATCGGCAGCTTACCAGGCGGCGTTCGACTATCTTGCCATGGCGCGCCACCTGCTCCGTCCCGATGCCTGGAACGCCCTGCCCGGCCTGGCTTTCGACATCCACCGCGACCTGGCGGAGTGCGCCTACCTGACGGGCCGGCACGTGGAAGCCGAACAAGTCCTCGAAACGGCGTTGGGCCATGCGCCCTGCAGGGTGGCAAAGGCCGACCTGTATGGCTTGCGCGTGCTGGCGGCGACGGTGGGCGGCGATTGGGCCGGCGCCCTGCATTGGGGCCGCGAAGGCCTGGCCGTGTTCGGTCACGAATGGCCGCTCGACGGGCTGGCGCAGGCCAACGATGCCGAATGCGCAGCGGTCATCGAGAACCTCGGTGCGCGGCGGATCGAAGACCTGATCGATGAGGCCGAGGTCGACGATCCAGAGACGCAGGCGTGCATGCACCTGCTGTCGATCCTCGGGCCGCCCGCCTATTTCAGCGGCTCGGAAGTGCTGACCTTCCTGGTCGCCCGCAGTACCAACCTCTCGCTGCTGCACGGTCCATCCGTCTATACGGCCTATGCCTACGTGTTCTACGGTGCGATACACAATGCGCGCACCGGCCGGTACGACGTCGGCTATGCATTCGGCAAACTGGCGTTGGCACTGGCGCAGCGCTTCGACAACCGGGCCGAGGAGAGCCGCACGCTGGAAGTGTTCGGCCTGATCGTCCAGGTGTGGCGTGCCCCCGTGGGCGACAGTCTCCCGCTGATGCACGAAGGACATCGGGCCGGCGTCGAATCCGGCGAACTCGCCTACGCCGCGTTCAACCTGTGCGGAATACTCATCAATGGGTTGCCTGCCGGCGTGCCGCTCGGGAAGCTATTGAAGGACGCCGCCATCGCGATCGAATTCGCCACCCCGCACCAGAACCGGACAGCGGTCGAGATTTCGGTCCCATTCCGGCAGTTCGCGCTGGTCATGACGGACCAGGAATCGGCCTGCGCGAACTTCGACGCCGACGGCTTTGACCAGGCGCGCTTCCTCGAGGAGGCCAGCGGCAACCAGACCGCCATCGGCCAGTATTGGGTCGCGCGCCTGCAAGCGGCCTATCTCTTCGGCGATATCGCCACGGCGCGGCACAGCGCGCTGGAAGGCGCCAAGTGCATTTCGACGGGCATCCTCGGCATGATGACATCGGCCGAGCATACCTTTTATGCGGCATTGACGGCGGCAGCGGCGCATTCCACAGCGTCACCGGAGCGCGCGGAAGCACTCCTGGAAGAAGTGGGTGCCGGACTGCGGCAACTGGCCGTCTGGTCCGGATTTTGTCCCGCTAATTTCCTGCACAAGAAAAAGATCGTCGAAGCGGAATTGGCGCGCCTGACCGGTTCGGCCTGGAGAGCCATGGAGCTGTTTGGCGAAGCCATCGAAGCGGCGCAACGGTCCGGCTTCATCCAGGACGGTGCCCTGGCCAACGAACTTGCGGGAAAAATGTTCCTCGCGCATAAGCAGCCAAGGATAGCCAACGTCTTTCTGCAAGCGGCAATCACGGGCTACCGGACCTGGGGCGCCCGTGCCAAGGTGCGCATGCTGGAGGGCGTGCATCCGGACCGTCGTGCCTTGCGGCTGGAGTTGCCTGCCGTCCACCCTCAACCGGGCGCGGCGTTCGCCCTCGATGCACTCGGCCTGATCAAGGCGTCACAAGCCATTGCCGCCGAAACCGTTCAGGAACAATTGCTCAAGCGCATCTTGCATGTTGTCGTGGAAGTCGCCGGCGCCCAGGCGGGCACACTACTCCTGGGGGACACGGCCGCGCTGCGGGTTTGCGGACGTATCGTGGCCGAGCAGGAAGACGCGCTCGCGTTCGAAGACGCGCCCCTGGCCGAGTGCGAATGGCTGCCCCGTTCCATCATCCGCTATGTCGCCAGGACTAAGGAGCCGCTCGTGCTCGACGATGCCGCCGCGGAAGGCCCTGTTGCGGTCGACGCGGAAGTGAAGAAGCTGTCGCTGCGATCCGTCCTGTGCGTGCCGCTCACGAAGCACCTGAAGCTGGTCGGCATCCTCTACCTGGAAAACAATACGATGGCCAGCGCGTTTACCGCGGCGCAGGTCCAGGTCGTGCAAGCGCTCACTGGCCAGGCTGCGATTTCACTCGAAAACAGTACGTTGCTGCTGGAGCGCGACCGCACGGAACGGGAACTGCGGCAAGTGGCGCACGACCTCGCGGACCAGAACCGGCGCAAGACCGAGTTTCTCGCCACCTTGGCGCATGAGCTGCGCAATCCGCTCGCGCCGATTCGTACCGGGTTGGATTTGTTGCGATTGCCAGGGCACCATCAGGCCGCGGCCGCCAAGATCCATGAGATGATGGGCCGGCAACTGAACCAGATGGTACGCTTGATCGACGACCTGCTCGACATCGCACGCATCAACACCGGCAAGGTACAGTTAGCGAAAGAGCATGTCGACCTGCACGATGCAATCGCCATCGCGGTCGAAGCGACGTTGCCAGCGATCAAAATCGCGCAACACAAGCTCGACATCTCGATCCCCGACGTGTCGCTGGTGCTCGACGCCGACCCTACGCGCGTGACCCAGATCCTGAGCAATCTTCTCACCAACGCGGTCAAGTACACGACGCGCGGCGGTCAGATCGGCGTTGCGGTGCAGCGCGAGGGCGATAGCGTCACGATCGCCATCACCGACACGGGCATCGGCATCCCATCCGAAGCGTTGCCTGAAGTCTTCAGCATGTTCAGCCAGGTGTCCAAGAACATGGGACGCTCGCAGGGCGGATTGGGAATCGGACTGTCGCTGGTCCGCAGCCTGGTACAAATGCACGGCGGTACGGTCGACGCGACCAGCACCGGCGAAGGAAAGGGCAGCACCTTCACCGTGCGCCTGCCTCTCGCCCCGGCGGTGGTCGACGCCCTCCCTCCCGCGCCGGCCGCGGGCACGCATGGTCGGCCGTCGCAACACCTCAAGATCCTGGTGGCGGACGACAACGTGGACGCGGCAAACATGGTGACGACCTTGCTGGAAGCCGGGGGCCACGAAGTCGAGGTCGTCCATAACGGCATCGACGCGGTGGACCAGGCTACCGCCGCCCATTTCGACCTTGCCATCCTGGATATCGGCATGCCGGGACTGGATGGTTACGAGGTCGCGGAGGCGATCCGCCGGTTGCCCGGGAAGGGTCATATCTATCTGGCGGCGCTCACCGGATGGGGAGCAGAAGAAGACCGCAATCGTTCGAGGCGGGCCGGCTTCGATGCACACCTGACCAAGCCCGCAGGTATGACAGACCTGGATGCACTGGTTGAGAATGCGCTGAACAACCTCGAGGGCGAGGTCGCATGATCGTTCGCCTCAAGCGAGTCCGTAATCGCAAACACAGCAAACAAGAATCCCGGTGCCCCGCCCTGCCGGATCAGCAGTGCACGACACCGGGAGTGTCAAAACGTAGCTCAGGCCCTTATGCCGCGGCAGACCTGGTCGCCGGCACCGGCAGCGCATTCGCGTCTTGATCCACGCTGGGCTCGTTGTCGAGCGAGGTGACGGGCACGATCTCGCCGTCGAGCACGGCGCGGGCCTTGGCCAGGTCGAGTCCGCCTTCCCAGCGCGCCACCACGATCGTCGCAACCGCGTTGCCGGCCAGGTTGGTCAGCGCCCGGATCTCGTTCATCAGCCGGTCCACGCCGATCACCAGGGCGATGCCGGCGACCGGTATGAGGTGGGTCGAACCGAGCGTCGCGGCCAATGCCACCAGTGCCGCACCCGCCACGCCGGCCCCGCCTTTCGATGTCAGCAACAGGATCGCCAGCAGGCCAAGCTGCTGCCACAACGTGAGGTCGATGTTCAGCGCCTGGGCGATGAACAGGGCCGTCATGGTCAGGTAGATCGCCGCGCCGTCCAGGTTGAACGAGTAGCCGGTCGGGACGACCATGCCCACCACCGAGCGCTCCACGCCCATCGCTTCGAGCTTCTGCATCAGTTGCGGCAGTACGGATTCGGTGCTGGCCGTGCCCAGCACGACGAACATTTCTTCCTTCAGGTACCGGATCAGCTTCCAGAGCGACACGCCGGCCGCCCTGGCGATGGCGCCCAGCACGACGAAGATGAACAGCGCCGTGGTCAGGTAGTACGCGCCGATCAGCGTGGCGAGCTGTTGCAAGGTGCCGATGCCGAACTTGCCGACGGTGAAAGCGATGGCCCCGAAAGCACCCAGCGGGGCGAGCTTCATCACCAGGCCGACGACACCCAGCAGGGCCTTGCCGAATTCATCGATGACTTCGCGCGCCTTGCGCGCGCGCTCGCCCAGGATGGACAGCGAGACGCCGAACAATACCGAAAACAGCAGCACCTGCAGCAGGTTTCCTTTGGCGAACGAGTCGATCACGGAGTTCGGGACGATGGCGGTGATGAACTGGATCGTCGTCTGCGGGTGCGCCTTGTCGGCGATGGCGGCGACCGCACTCTGGTCGAGCGAGGCGACGTCGGCGTTGATGCCGGCGCCCGGCTGCACGACATTGGCCACGATCATGCCGATGATCAGCGCCAGCGTCGTCACGATCTCGAAGTAGAGCACCGCCTTCCCGCCCACGCGGCCGACCTTCTTCAGGCTTTCCATCCCGGCGATGCCCGAGACGATGGTACAGAAAACGACGGGCGTGATGACCATCTTGATGCCATTGATGAACGCGTCACCGATCGGCTTCATGTCGGTTGCAATGGCGGGATAAAAATGGCCCACTGCAATGCCCGCGATTAACGCAACGATCACCTGGAAATACAGACTGCGAAAAACTGAACGCTTCATTTGCTTCTCCTAGCTCCATGGGGAATTTGGCGATCCGCTCTTTGACGGGCATCTGAACCTGTTGCTTTGGCCGCATGGGCGGGCGGCCTGCCGCATGACGTTGTAAGACCTTGCTTTGTTTTCCGCACCCGGCGATGCGTTTGAAGACCCGCTCCTGCCGGGATCGAAACTTCATGCTATCGACCGATTCCTTCCCTGTCAACGATATGATCTAGATCATTTAACCGTGTAAAAACATTTAGTTTCCCGACTCAAACAAACGCCATGACCACGCGGTTGATGACATAGCCGCCGGTCATCAGGAACACGAACAGGATGCTCGCCAACAGGATCGGCTTGGTGCCCGCATGGTGGATTGCGCCGATGTGGGTGCGCAGGCCCAGGGCGGCCATGGCCATCGCCAGCAGCACCGTGTCGACCGCAAGAATCGCATCCACCAGCGCGGGCGGCAGCAGGTGCAACGAGTTGAAGCCCGCGACGACGATGAACAGCACGGCGAACCAGGGAATCGTGATCTTGCGCTTGCCGGCGGCTGCTTCGGCGTCGTCGCCGATGCGGCTGCTCAGGATCACGAGGAACGGCGCCAGCATCATCACGCGCAACATCTTCTCGATGACCGCATACGAGGCCGCATGCTCGCCGACCGCGCGACCGGCCACGACCACCTGCGCCACTTCATGGATCGTCGAACCGGCATAGAGGCCGTAGGCGGCTTCGGACAGGCCCAGGTACGGATACAGCAGCGGATAGACGAACATGCCCGCCGTACCGAAGATGACGACGGTCGCCACCGCCACCGATACCTTGTGGGCCTGGCCGCGCACCACCGGCTCGGCTGCCAGCACGGCGGCCGCGCCGCAGATCGAGCTGCCGGCACCGATCAGCATCGCCGTCTGGCGGTCCAGGCCGAACACCCGGGTACCCAGTTGAACGGCCAGCGTAAAGGTGGCGCCGATCACGAGCACGTCGATCAGCACGCCGCCCCAGCCGATCTGGGCGATGTCCTGGAATGTGATGTGGAAGCCGTACAGGATGATCCCGAGCCGCAGCAGCCTGGCCTTGGCGAAGTCGACGCCCGCCGCACTGGACGGCGCGATGCGCGGAAACACGGTGTTCCCCAGGGCGATGCCCAGCACGATCGCGAGCGTCAGCGCGCTGATGCCCAGATGGCTGACGGCCGGGATTTTCGCAATCGCGATGCCGGCGGCGGCGATCAGGCCGGCAAGCGCAAGTCCGCATGCGAACTGGGCGGGGCCGGGAGGGGTAGGTTTCATGAGGGGGCTCCTTTTGTTTGTCAAGCAAGACAGTACGCCCACCCCGCTTATAAGAAAAATGGGTTATATTGATATGAATAATCAGTAGAACTCATATAGCCATGCTGCGAACCACGCTGCGCCAGATCGAAGTGTTCGTCGCCACCGCCCAGCGGGGAAACGTCACCCAGGCCGGCGCGGCGCTCGGCATGACGCAATCCGCCGCGAGCATGGCGCTGGCCGACTTCGAGAACCAGCTCGGCGTGCGCCTGTTCGACCGGGTCGGCAAGCGCCTCGTCCTGAACGAGGACGGGCGCATGCTGTATCCGCGGGCAGTCGAGATGGTCGAACGCGCGCACGAGCTGGAACAATGGTTCGGCCAGGCCGGGCGTGCGGTCGACCTGCGGCTCGGGGCCAGCTCCACCGTCGGCAACTACCTGCTGCCACAGCTGATCGGCGAGTTCCGCAAGCAGCGCGTGGGCAGCCGCTTTGCGCTGGAGGTCGGCAATACGCGCCAGGTGATGCAGCGGGTGCTGCACTTCGAAGTGGACGTCGGTTTCGTCGAAGGACCCTGCATGGATCCCGACATCGAGCCGATTTTCTGGCGCTCGGACGAGCTGGCGATCTGCACCCGTCCCGACCATCCGCTCGCGCAGCCGGGCGGCGCCACGATCGAGGCGCTGCGCACGGCGGAATGGATCTTGCGCGAGCCGGGCTCCGGCACGCGCGAAGTGGTCGAGCAGCTGCTGACGAGCCAACTGGGCGACATCAAACTGGCGATGGAACTGGGTGGCACGGAGGCGATCAAACGTGCGGTCGAAAGCGGCATCGGCATCTCATGCCTGCCCAGGATCGCGCTGGTCGGTGCCATCGAACGGGGCAACCTGGTGATGCTCGACACGCCCTTCCTCAGGCTGACGCGTGCGCTGCACATCCTGCTGCACAAGCAGAAGCATCGCACCGAAGGCCTCGACAGCCTGCTGGCGTTCTGCCGGCAAGGGTAAGGCATCCGAACAATTCAACTAGTTGATCTGCATGAATTTTGCGCCGAAGCGCCATCGTATTTGCTATGATGGCCGTCATTGGCTCAACTCTTTTTCAGCAGATACCTTATGGATCAAGTTTTTCGCTCGGACGTGGCCCTCGGCCTGCCGCTTTACCGTGAAGTCAAGCACAAGCTGATGGAGTCCATGCGCAGCGGCGAGTGGAAGCCAGGCGACATGATTCCGGCCGAAAAACGCCTCTGTGAACGCTATGGCGTCAGCGTCGGCACGCTGCGCAAGGCGGTCGACGAACTCACCGCCGAACATATCCTGATCCGCCACCAGGGCCGCGGGACATTCGTCGCCTCGCACAGCCAGGACCGCTACATGTTCGGCTTCTTCCACATCTGCCCGAAGACCGGCAACAAGGAATATCCGCAGGTCGAGTTCATCCGGCTGGAAAAAGAAAAGGCGGATGCCGGCACCGCGCGCCGTCTCGGCGTGACCAAGGGAAGCAGGTTGCACTRCATCGTGAACCGCCTGAGCCTCGGCGGCCGCCCCGTGATCGTCGACCGCATCCTGCTGCCGGACCGGTTCTTTCCTGGCCTCAGCGAGAGCCAGGTGAGCGAGCGGCGCACCACGTTGTATCAGTTGTACCAGGACAGCTTCGGCGTCGGCGTGCTGCGTACCGAAGAGAGGCTCGACGCCGAGGGCGCCGACATGGAAGTGGCCCGACTGCTGTCGATCGCGCTCGGCACCCCGGTGCTGCACATCACCCGGCGCGCCTTCTCGTTCGAGAACAAGGTCGTGGAACTGCGTCACTCATGGGTGCTGACGGACGACCACGATTACTTCGCCGGCGACCAGACGTCGGGCAACGGGACGTCCGGCCAATGAAAGTCGCAGTAGGGTGGGCGGCCCTCCGCCCACGCGGACGTTTGCGTACTGCCTGCTTCCGCGTGGGCACGGCGTGCCCACCTTACGATCGACTCAGTCAGGACGCCGTTTCGGCCTGCGTCTCTTCGCGCAGCTTGCGGAAGGTCTTCGGCGTGCAGCCGTATTCTTCCTTGAACAGCTTGTTGAAGTAGGAAACGTTGCGGTAACCCACGGCGTACGCGATTTCCGCCACGCTGGTGGCTTCCTTCTCGCCCAGCAGGCGCGCCGCTTCCGTGAGCCTGAGCTTGTTCAGATAGGTGGAGAAGGTGAAGCCCAGCTCCGCCTTCAGGATCTCGTTGATCTTGTTGCGGCCGATGCCGAGCTTGCTCACCATCGTCTCGACGTCCAGCTCCGGATTCACGTACTCCGTCGCCATGAAGCGCAGGATGGCGCTCTGCTCCTTGTCGCGGTGCAGGTCCTGGGACAGTTGCTGGTAAGCGACCAGCGGGACATCGCGCCGCATCCTGTCCTTCACCTCGCCCAGCAGCATCCGGGTGTGGCTGCGGAAGAACCACAGGCCATAGGCGGGCCAGGCGATGAGGATGAACACGACGAACAGGCCCAGGTAGCGCATGTCGCGGCCAATCAGGGTCACGTTCCTGATCTGGACTTTCGACGGGACGTCGTACGGACTCTGGAACGTGTTGCCGAACGAAACCTTGGCGATCTTGTCCAGCGTGTACTCCTGCCTCGACAGGTTCAGTTTGTTCCTGTCGAACCACCACTGGTCGGTCCTGAGTTTCGTCAGGTCGATCTCGACGTGGCCGCCGTTATCGTGACAAAAGAAATATTCGTAAGGCAGGCGGTAGGTGCTGTAGTTGCCGGGCGTGGAGATCTGGTCCTCGAACATCACGAAGCCGAACGCGAGGGTATTGGCCGGCGTGCACCGGACGTCGAACGCCACGGCGCTGTAGCGCGACAAATTCGCCAGCGCGGGCTTGCCCGCGGCATCGCGGAACGCCAGTTCCACCTTGGCGAACGGATAGTCGATCGTCTTCTTCGACGTGAGTTCGAAATCCAGGGTCGACGTGGCATCGAACAATTTGGCGGTCGACCCCCCACCGACGACCGAGTCGGCAATGGTTTCCGCCTGCCATTTCAGGCCGCTGTCGGCTGCGGGTATCAACGGCAGCCGGACATAGGTGCAACGCAGACTGATGTACCCAATGAGCACGCTTGCGAACACCAGGCCCAGCAGGAAGGCCAGCGCCTTGTTGTAAAAACTCTGCATTACAGTGTTGCCGCCTCGACAAATTTACGCTGTCCGAACGTGTCGTCGCCGGGTTGCTTACCCGGCGACGTCGATATGATGACAGCATGCCTGCGCTTTTGTCGAGCGGCATGTTTGTACGCTGCAGGTCGCCCCCGTCACGACTCCAGGGTGGCGAGGCCGGATTCGGCGTCGTCGGCGGCCTCGCCGCACGGCGCCGGGGCCTGGGAGCCCGAGCGCACGCGTTCCTGATACTCCCGCGGCGTGCAGCCGAGCTCACGCTTGAAAACGGCGAGCAGGTACTGGACTGATGTAAATCCGCAACGCAGCGCCACGTCCGTCACGCTGCAATCGCCCCGCGCCAGCATCGCGGTGGCGGCGTCCAGCTTGAACCGGAGGATCTCGTCGTGTACGCTGCAAGCCAGTTCCTGCTGGAAATAGAACTCGAGCGTGGATCGGGATACGCCGACATAATCCGCCACCTGGTCGCCCTTGATGCCCTGGCAGGCATATTGGCGGATGAAATGGCGCGCGCGCATCACGCGCGGGTTCGTGACCGGCTGGTGGGAGCTCGATGCCAGCACATTGATGCCGGCCGGCGGTACGAGGATGCGCCGGCAATCGAGGTAGGCGCCTTCCAGCAGCTGGTGCAGCATGCGGGCCGCGGTCCGCCCCATCTCGTTCGTGCCCTGGATCACCGAGCTCAGGGGGATGCAGGACAGCATGCGCACGAGCGGATCGTTGTCGATCCCGATCACCGCGACCTGTTCCGGCACGGCGATGTTCGCCATCTGGCATGCCTGCAGCAACTGGCGCGCCCGGGCATCCGTGACAGCGATGATGCCCACGGGTTTCGGCAGGCTGCGTAGCCATTCGACCTGTTGCGCGACGGCTTCGTCCCACGGCAGTTCCCGGGCGCTCCCGCCACGGAAGACTTCGACCTCGCACTTGTCGCGCTCCATCAGGCTGCGGAACGCCTTCTCGCGCTCCTGCGCCCAGCGGTTTTCCGCCGTCGCGGGCACGGA
This sequence comes from Massilia sp. P2_C2, assembly GCF_056404615.1. Lineage (NCBI taxonomy): Bacteria > Pseudomonadati > Pseudomonadota > Betaproteobacteria > Burkholderiales > Oxalobacteraceae > Massilia > Massilia sp. P2_C2. The sequence continues at coordinate 13,484 of NZ_JBFUDR010000067.1, forward strand.
GAACATCGCGAACTGGCGCAGCCCGACATCGATCAGGTGGGTATAGGCGAGATTGACGAGCTTGAAATTGTCCGTTGCGACGTAGGGCACATCGGCCGGATAGTCGGCCTCGTTCGCGTACGAACCGCCCACCGCGACAACCGGGATGCGGCTGCCGGACAACGCCTCCGCCACGGCTGGATCGTCAAAATCGGCAATAATACCATCACCCTGCCAGTTGGCGAGGCTCGGCAGGCGTAAGCGAAAGTCATCCTCCACAAACAATTCCCATGTTGCCCGCCTGCTCGACAGGTAGGCAGCAATGCCGGCGATGATTTCACGGTCGAACGCCTTGTTGGCGTTGAAAAGCAATGCGATACGGTGTGTCTTAGGGAAGTTCATTTGCCACGGTCTCCACATTGCGTCTGGTATGACGTCTGTTTGTGCAATCTGCTTACCGGTAATGAAAAGCTGGCGAGCAGCTTTAGCATTCCGGCAATTTTCCGGGGGCCAGCCCTTTGTACGTACGTAGCAAGTATCTTTTCCGGCAACCGACTTTACGTAAAAGTTTTCCTCGTTATCCTAGGAAGATGCGAAAAGTTGAAGTTTTCCGCAAAAAAATTGTTAGTCCGTGGCAGCGCACGGCGTCGCGGTTTCGCTACAGCAGGCACCTGTCCAGGTCCCGTTTCCCGCCCCCGCACCCGAGCAGCAACGAATTGCAAATTCAACAACAATGACATGTCGTCACGGCCGCCCCGATCCGGCCAGGCAAGCTTCACGAAGCCTCGCCACAGATCCGACGAATCGATGAATCTGCTTGCGCGTCTGCACACCATCGCGTGTGCGCCGCGGCCGGGCTGCGTGTATCATCGACATCATTCGATGGCTAGACGCCGGGGGTCCGGATGGTCGCGCAACTCAACGACGGGTTCGATATCGAAAGTCTGGTTCCCGGCTTCCGGCCGCCGCAGCAGGGCGCCGCGCCGGACTGCGCGCACCCGGACGACGCGGCTCTGGCGGCGGCGGACCGCGACATGCGGCACTGGACGAGCGGGGTCCCGGGTCCGCTCGAGCCCGGCACGGACGCGCACCGGCGCGAGACCTGCCGCATGTTCCGCGACACCTTCAACCCGTATCGCCCGGCCGTGCTCGCCTGGCCGGACCTGGAACCGGACGCCCTCGCCCGCATCGTCGCCCTGCCGATCTGGGACATCGCCGTGCAGACCGAAGGCAAGGCGCGCCTGCGCATGGCGGCGTATGCCGGCACGGTGCCGGAGCCGGACATGCGCGCGGCCCTTGCGCTGAACGCCTGGGAAGAGAACCGCCACAAGGAAGTGCTGGCGCGCATGGTCGCCGCCTACGGCATCCGCCTCGCGCCGGAAACACCCTATGCGCGGCCCCGCGATACGGAATGGGCCTATCTCGTGACGGGTTATAGCGAATGCATCGACAGCTTTTTCGCGTTCGGCCTGTTCGAGGTCGCGCGCCGCTCCGGCCTGTTTCCGGACGAACTGGTCGACACGTTCGAGCCCGTCATGCAGGAGGAATGCCGCCACATCCTGCTGTTCGCCAACTGGATCGCCTGGCACCGCGCCCGCCTGTCGCCGTGGCGCCGGCTGCGCTTCGAGGCGAAGGTCGCGGGCGTCTGGGCCTTCCTCGTGCGCGAACGCATCGGCCTGGCGCGCGCGGTCGACGGCACGCCGGCCCAGGACAATAATTTCACGCTGAACGGTGCGCAGGCCGTCGCGACCGAGGCGCCCACCGTGCGCGCACTGCTCGCACTGTGCCTGCGCGAGAACGACCGCCGCTTCGCCGGCTACGATCCGCGCTTGCTGCGCCCCGACACCGTCCCGCGCCTGGCGCGGTTCACCCTCCACGCCGCGCGCCTGCTCGGGCGCGGCCGTCAGTGAGGCGCAACGATGGCGCGCCTACGCCCCCCGCAGGTAACCGGCCTGGCCGAACCAGTCCAGCGCGGCCCGCAGCGCCTCCGCATGGGGCCGCGGCCGGTAGCCCAGCTCGCGCTCGGCCCGGGCGGACGTGAAGAACATGCGGTTGCGCGACATGCGCAGGCCGTCGACGGTGAGAAAGGGCTCGCGCCCCGTCAGCCGGGCGAGGCCCTGGGCGGCATGCGCGAGCGGGACCAGCGGCGCCACCGGCAGCCGCACGCGCGGCGCGCGCCGCCCCGCCARCGCGGCGATCTCGGCCAGCAGGTCGCACAGCATCAGGTTCTCCCCGCCGAGGATGTAGCGCCGGCCCACCTGCCCGCGCGCGAGCGCCAGCAGGTGGCCCCGCGCGACGTCGTCCACGCCGACGACGTTCAGCCCCGTCTCGACGAACGCGGGCATCCTGCCGCTGGCCGCCTCGACGATGATGCGGCCGGTCGGCGTCGGCCGCACGTCGCGCGCGCCGATCGGCGTGGACGGGTTGACGATCACGGCCGGCAGCCCTTCCGTGGCGACCATGTGCTCGACGAGACGCTCGGCCAGCACCTTGCTCCGTTTATAGGCGCCGATGGCGTCGTCCGGCGCCACCGGGTCATCCTCGCCGGCGGCGACGGTGTCCGGCCCGACGCGCAGGGTGGCCACGCTGCTCGTGTAGACGACGCGCTCCACGCGCGCCGCCAGCGCCGCCCGCATCACCGCGCGCGTGCCCTCGACGTTATTGCGCAAAATCTGTCCAGGATCGGGGGCCCACAGCCGGTAGTCGGCCGCCACGTGCAGCAGGCAGGCCGTGCCGGCCAGCGCCCGTTCGACGGCGGCCCCGTCGCGCATGTCGCCCTCGACGATCTCGACGATGTCGGCAGCGAGGAGCCCGTCCAGGTTCGTGCGCGGACTGCTCGCGCGCACCAGCAGGCGCACGCGCCAGCCGTCGGCGAGCGCCGCCCGCGCCACTGCCGAGCCGATGAAACCGGCCGCTCCGGTGATCAGCATCCTGTCCTGTCCGGCCATCGACACCTCCGCACGACGCCGCCCACCGGCGTTCCTGACCGATTGTAGCCCTCGAGGAGAAGAACATGCGCGTCATCCTTGCCCAGCCACGCGGATTCTGCGCCGGGGTCGTGCGCGCCATCGAGATCGTCGAGCGCGCGCTTGCCCGCTACGGCGCGCCGGTGTACGTGCGCCACGAGATCGTGCACAACAAGACCGTCGTCGACGGGCTGCGTGCCCGGGGCGCCGTCTTCGTCGACGATCTCGACCAGGTGCCCGCCGGCGCCGTGACGATCTTCAGCGCGCACGGCGTCGCGCAGGCTGTCGAGGTCGACGCCCAGGCGCGCGCGCTGCACGTGCTCGATGCGACCTGTCCCCTCGTGTCCAAGGTCCACCTCCAGGGCCGGCAATACGCGGCCGGCGGGCGCACGGTGATCCTGATCGGCCATGCCGGCCATCCGGAAGTCGAAGGCACGATGGGCCGGATCGACGGGCAGGTACTGCTCGTGCAGAACGAGGCCGAGGCCGCAGCCCTGGACCTGCCCGCCGCCACGCCGCTCGCCTACGTCACCCAGACGACGCTGAGCGTGGACGACACGCGCGGCATCATCGCCGTGCTGGAGCGACGCTTTTCCGACATCGTCGGGCCGGATGTGCGCGACATCTGCTATGCCACGCAGAACCGCCAGCACGCCGTGCGCGAACTGTGCCGCCAGGTCGACGTGCTGCTGGTCGTGGGCGCCGCCAACAGTTCGAATTCCAACCGCCTGCGCGAGATCGGTACCGAGTGCGGCATTCCCAGCTACCTGCTGGCCGATGGCGCGGGCCTCGACCCGGCGTGGGTAAAGGACGTGGCCACCGTCGGCATCACGGCGGGCGCGTCGGCGCCGGAGACGATGGTGGCAAGCGTCCTCGATGCGCTGCGCCGCCTCGCGCCGATCGAGGTTACGATCATGGACGGCCTGGTGGAACGCGTGGAATTCCGCCTCCCCGCCGAGCTGGCGGACTGCGTTGCCTGACCGTGACCGTCATACAGGAGACATCATGGCGATTCCCCTGCTCCAGAAGGCCCTCGTCGGCGCCTACGTGCTGCGCAAGCACTTGTCCGGCACCAGGCGCTATCCCCTCGCGCTGATGCTCGAGCCCCTCTACCGTTGCAACCTGGCGTGCTCCGGCTGCGGCAAGATCGACTACCCGGACGAGATCCTCGACCAGCGCCTGTCGATCGAGGAGTGCCTCGGCGCCGTGGACGAATGCGGCGCGCCGGTCGTCTCGATCGCCGGCGGCGAGCCGCTGCTGCACAAGGACATGCCGGCCATCGTCGAAGGCATCGTCGCGCGCCGCAAATTCGTCTACCTGTGCACCAATGCGCTGCTGATGGACAAGAAGCTGGACCAGTACCGTCCAGGTCCATTCTTCGTGTGGTCCGTGCACCTCGACGGCGACGAAGCCATGCACGACCGCTCCGTCTGCCAATCGGGCGTGTACCGGCGCGCGGTGGCGGCGATCCGGCGCGCGAAGGATGCGGGTTTCAGGGTGAACATCAATTGCACGTTGTTCAACGACGCCGTGCCGGACCAGGTCGCCGCATTCTTCGACTCGGTCAAGGCGATGGGCGTGGACGGCATCACGATCTCACCCGGCTACGCTTACGAGCGGGCGCCGGAACAGCAGCACTTTCTGACCCGCCAGGCGACGCGCCAGCTGTTCCGCGACATCCTCGCGCATGGCGACGGCGGCCGGCGCTGGGCGTTCAGCCAGTCCAGCCTGTTCATGGACTTCCTGGCCGGCAACCAGACGTATCGCTGCACGCCATGGGGCAATCCGGCGCGCACCGTGTTCGGCTGGCAGCGTCCCTGCTATCTGCTGGGCGAAGGCTATGCCAGCACGTTCCGCGAACTGATGGAAGACACCGACTGGGATGCGTATGGCACGGGCCGCTACGAGAAATGCGCGGACTGCATGGTGCACAGCGGCTATGAGGCGAGCGCCGTCGCCGATACGCTCGCCCGGCCGCTGGCCGCCGCCAGCGTGGCGCTGCGGGGCGTGGCGACGTCCGGCCCGATGGCGCCGGACATCGCGCTGGACGGCCAGCGCCCGGCGGAGTACGTGCACAGCCGCCACGTCGCCATCAAGGTCGAGGAAATCCGCGGCCGGCGCGCGGCAGGCACCGTCCGGCCCGGCTGACCATGATGCCATCCATCCTCGCCGCCGCCGGCGGCCTGCTCACGGCCCTCGCCAGCCTGTATGCGCTGGCCGCGCTGCTGTGCCGTCCACGGACGCGCACCGACCCGCCTGCACGCCTGCCGGTGACGGTGTTGAAACCCCTGTGCGGCGCCGAACCGCTGCTGGAAGAGAATCTCGCCACCCTGTGCACGCAGACGCACCCATGCTACCAGGTCGTGTGCGGCGTGTGTGCGCCCGACGACCCCGCGATCGCGGCGGTCGGGCGCCTGCACCGGCGCTATCCGGCGCTCGACCTGCAGCTCGTCGTCGACCCGCGCATCCACGGCAGCAATCGCAAGGTCAGCAACCTGGTCAACATGGCCGCCGCGGCGCGCCATCCCTGGCTCGTGGTGGCCGACAGCGACATCGCCGTCGAACCGGATTACCTGGAACGGGTGACGGCGCCCCTGGCGGATCCCGCAGTCGGTATCGTGACCTGCCTGTACCGCGGGCGTGCCACGGGCGGATTCTGGACGCGGCTGGGCGCGCTGTTCATCACCACGTGGTTCGCGCCCTCGGTCGCCGTCGCGAGCCGCGGCGGCAGCAGCGCGTTCGGCTTCGGCGCCACGATCGCCCTGCGCGCCGACGTGTTGCGCGCGATCGGCGGCTTCGACGCATTGAAAGATCGGCTCGCGGACGATTTCTGGCTCGGCGAACTGACGCGCCGTCGCGGCCTCGCGACCGTGCTGTCCGACGTGGTCGTGACCACCGACGTCACCGAAGAGAATTTCACCCACCTGTGGCGGCGCGAGCGGCGCTGGATGCGCACGATCCGCTCGCTCAATCCGTCCGGTTATGCGTTCTGCTTCGTCACGTTCACCCTGCCGATGCTGGCGCTGGGCCTGTGCCTGGCGCCCGCCGCGTGGAACTGGGCGCTCGCCCTGCCCGGCCTCGTCGCTCGGCTGGCGCTCTACCTGCGCGCGGCGCCGCCGACATCACTGCCGCTGGCGCCGCTGCGCGACTTCCTGCTGCTGTTCGAATGGCTCGGCGGCTTCGTCGGCGCCACCACGAGCTGGCGCGGCCACCGGCTGCGCGTCCATCCACCCGCAACCGGACGGAGTCCGCCATGATGAAGACACTGTTCCTGCAGGCCCCCTCGTTCGACGGCTTCGACGGCGGTGCCGGTTCGCGCTACCAGGCCAAGCGCGAGATTCGCTCGTTCTGGTATCCGACGTGGCTGGCCCAGCCGGCCGCGCTCGTGCCGGGCAGCCGCCTGCTCGACGCGCCCGCCGATGGCCTCGACGTGGAGACGACGCTGAAGCTCGCCGCCGACTACGACCTCGTGATCCTGCACACGAGCACCCCGTCCTTCCCCAGCGACGCGCGTTTCGCCGAACTGCTGAAGGAACGCGCCCCAGGCATCGTAGTCGGCATGGTCGGCGCCAAGGTCGCGGTCGATCCCGGCCCGTCGCTGGCGGCGAGCAGCGCCATTGACTTCGTCGCGCGCGAGGAATTCGACTACACCTGCCGCGACATCGCCGCCGGCATGCCGCTGGCGGACGTGGACGGCATCAGCTGGCGCGCTGCCGACGGCGGCCTGCACCACAATCCGCCGCGCGCGATGATCGAGAACATGGACGCGCTGCCGTTCGTCGCCCCGATCTATCGACGCGACCTGAACATCCGCAACTACTTCATCGGCTACCTGAATTATCCCTACGTGTCGCTGTACACGGGACGCGGCTGCCGCTCGCGCTGCACGTTCTGCCTGTGGCCGCAGACCGTCGGCGGACACCGCTACCGCGTGCGCTCGGCGGAAAGCGTGCTGGCCGAAGTCCAGTGGATCAAGGAGAACATGCCGGAAGTGAAGGAGATCATGTTCGACGACGACACGTTCACGGACTTCCGCCCGCGTGCCGAAGACATCGCGCGCGGCCTCGGCAAACTGGGCGTCACGTGGTCGTGCAATGCCAAGGCCAATGTGCCGTATTCGACGCTGAAGATCATGAAGGACAACGGCCTGCGCCTGCTGCTGGTCGGCTACGAGTCGGGCGACGACCAGATCCTGCTGAACATCAAGAAAGGCCTGCGTACCGACATCGCGCGCCGCTTCGCCGCCGACTGCCGCGCGCTCGGCATCACCGTGCACGGCACGTTCATCCTCGGCCTGCCCGGCGAGACGCGCGAGACGATCGCAAAATCGATTGAATTCGCCAAGGAGATCAATCCGCACACGATCCAGGTGTCGCTGGCGGCGCCCTACCCCGGCACGCGGCTGTACGAGCAGGCCGTGGAAAACGCATGGATCCCGCCGAACAGGACGATTCACCTCGTCAACGAAAGCGGCGTGCAGCTGGCCGCGCTCAGCTATCCGCACCTGTCGAGCGAGGAGATGTACCACGGCATCGAGCAGTTCTACCGCAGCTTTTATTTCCGCCCCTCGAAGATCTGGGAGATCGTCAGCGAAATGCTGCACAGCTGGGAGATGACGCAGCGCCGCCTGCGCGAAGGCGTCGAATTCTTCCGCTTCCTGCGCGCCCACGGCGCCTCGCACACGTGATCGAGCGCTCCCCGGGCCTGATCATCACGGCCGACGATTTCGGCCTGCACGCCAGCGTCAACCGCGCGGTCGAGCGGGCCCACCGCGACGGGGTGCTGTCCGCCGCCAGCCTGATGGTGGCCGCGCCGGCGGCGGCAAGCGCGGTGGCGCGCGCACGGGACTGTCCGGGCCTCGCCGTCGGCCTGCACCTCGTGCTCGCGGACGGCAAGGCGCTACTGCCGCCACGCCTGATCCCCGACCTCGTGGATGCATCCGGCCGCTTCGGCGCCCGCATGGTGCGCGATGGCTTCCGCTTCTTCTGCCTGCCGCGCGTGCGGCGCCAGCTGGCGCTGGAGATCCGCGCGCAGTTCGAGGCATACGCCGCCACCGGCCTCGCGCTGGACCACGTCAACGCGCACAAGCATTTCCACCTGCATCCGACCGTGCTGTCGCTGATGCTGGAAGCAGGCCGCGACCACGGCCTCTGCGCCGTGCGGCTGCCGCTGGAAACCGGGCTGCCCCCGTGGCTGCGGCCGTGGCTGGCGCTGCTGCGCGCCCGGCTGCGCGCGGCCGGTGTCCAGCACAACGACTACATCGTCGGCCTGCGCCTGTCCGGCCGCTTCGACGAAGCGGCTCTGCTGGCCGCGCTGGAGAYGCTGCCGCCGGCCGGCGTCGGCGAGCTGTACCTGCATCCCGCGCTGGCATCCGGCGCGGCGATTTCCACGTCGATGGAGGATTACCGCCACGCGGACGAATTCGCCGCCCTCGTCTCGCCACGCGTGCGCGCGGTGCGCGACGGCCTGTCCGCGCGCGGCGTACGTTTCGGCGGCTTCGCCGCGCTGTTGCCGGCGCGGTTGTGAGCATGAAGCGCCTCGCCCTCGCCGGCGCAACAGCCGGCCTGGCCCTGCTGGTCGCGCTGGTCGCGTGGGAGGGCTGGCAGGATGTCTTGCACGCGTTCGCCCGCGCCGGCTGGCCACTGCTGCTGCTCGTGCCGCTGCGCGTCGCCACCCTGGCGCTGGACGCCTGGGCGTGGCGCATCCTGCTGCTCCCCCTCGCGCCCGCGCGACCGCCGGGCCTTGCGTTCCTGCTGTGGATCGCGAGCGTGCGCGAGGCCGTCAACCGGCTGTTGCCCGTCGCCGGCGTCGGCGGCGAAGTGGTCGGCCTGCGGCTGGCGCGCATGCGCATCCCGGACACGGCCGGCGTCGCGGCCAGCCTCGTCGTCGAAGTGCTGCTGACGATCGCCGTGCTTTACCTGTTCGGCGGCGTCGGCGTCGTGCTGATGGCGCACGTTGCCGCCGGCATGGGCGAGGTGTGGACGATCGCCGCGAGCCTGCTGCTGTCGCTGCCGCTGCCGCTGCTGGCGTGGTGGCTGCTGCACTACGGGAATGGGACCGCGTTCCAGCGCATCGAGCACTGGGCCGCCCGGCTGCTGGGGCCGCGCGCGGCCGCGCTGGACGGCGCCGCACTCGATGCCGCGCTCACGCGCCTGTCCGGCCAGCACGGCCGGCTCCTGCGCGCGCTGGGCTGGCAATTGCTGGGCTATGTGGCGGGCAGCGTGGAGACCTGGTACGCGCTGCGCCTGCTGGGGCATCCGGTCGATGCCACGACGGCCGTCGCCATCGAAGCGCTGACGCAGGCCRTACGCCATGCCGGCTTCCTCGTTCCCGCCGGTCTGGGCGTACAGGAAGCGGCCACCGTGCTGTTCGGGCACCTGGCCGGCGTCGGGGGCGACGTGGCGCTGTCGCTCGCCCTCGCCAAGCGCATGCGCGAAGTCGTGCTGGGCGTGGCCGCCCTGTTGTCCTGGCACTGGTTCGAGGCCGTCACGGTGCGGCGTTATGTGCCGCGAGATACCTGATCAGGCCATCGATGCCGCCGGACGCGAGCTGCGCCGCGAACTGGCGCCGGTACACCTGGATCATCCACGCGCCCATCATGTCGATGTCGTAGATCTTCCAGCCGGCACCCGTCTTGCGCAGGCGATAGCCGATCGGCATCACGTCGCCGTCCGTGACGACGGAGGTCTTGACGACGGCATCGTTCGCACCCGCCGCCAGCGGGGCCATCGGTGCGTACTTGAAGGTGGTGTCCTGCTCGCGGATCTGCGTGAGCTGCAGTGCATAAGTGCGCGCCAGCAAGGTCTGGAACTGGGCGAACAGTGCATCGCGCTGCGCCGGCGTGGCCGTGGCCCAGGCGGTGCCGACGGCGTATTGCGTGGCCAGCATGAAGTCGGTGGACGGCAGGAACAGCTGGCGGACCAGCTCATAGGTCCGTTCCGGATCGCCGGCGCGGGCGCCGGGGTCGCTGCGGATCGCGGCCATCACGCGGTCGATCGTCGCCTTGACGACCTGGTCCGGCGCGCGCGCATCGGCCTGCGCCTGCACGCACGGCGGCGTCATGCACAGCAGGGCGAGCGGCACTGCGATCGACGGTCTCATACTATCTCCATGTAGGGTGGGCACCCCTGTGCCCACGCGTGACGTGTGCGGTTTGTTGGCGTTACGCGTGGGCACGGGGTGCCCACCCTACCGGGACTTCGTACGGGAGCAATGCAGGGCACAACCAGTGTACCGCAAGGCCGCGTCCGGCCACGTCGCGCTGGCGCAATATGCATGGGGCATGGTATGACGTATTGTGCGGGCCTCCGCGCCGATCTCGGTTCTAATGAAGGGCGGCACTTCAACGGCACGCGCACATGCTGACCCAATTGATCGCCAGTATCGTCGACCGATCGGCCCGCCACGCCTGGGCCGTCGTGGCTGCGTTCGCGCTGCTGGTCGCCGTTGCCTGCGTCTATGCCGCCGGCCATGTCGCCATCACCACCGACGTCGGCCGCCTGATGGATCCCAATGCGCCATGGGCGCGGCGCGATGCGGCCGTCGCCGCCGCGTTTCCGGGGCGCGGCGACACCACGCTGGTCGTCGTGCGCGCGCCCGCGCCCGAGCTGGCCGCGCAGGCGGCGCGCGACCTGGCGG
>NZ_JBFUDR010000068.1:0-23755 GCF_056404615.1 Massilia sp. P2_C2
CGGACATGGTGTCGGGCGACTCGCGCACCGACCTCGCCTGGATGCAGGCCGGCGGCGGCGACTGGGTCGCGAAGATCGGCGCCGACGCCGTGCAGGCCATCGGCATCCGCTCGGCCGGCATCGGCATCGCCATCAAGGTGACGGACGGCGCCCCGCGCGCCCTGCACCCGGCCACGTTCGCCGTGCTCGATCAGCTGGGCCTGCTGGACGAGCGGCGCCGGGCGCACCTGGAACCCTACCGCGCGCCGCCGATCAGGAATGCGCGCGGCACCGTGGCTGGCGACGTGCACGCCGTCTTTACACTGGAAAAGGTTGAGTCGCCGGTGTAGTCTAGTTGCCGAAACATATCGAACATCCGTCGAACCCGGAGCGTCACTTTTGGAAAGTGACATTCCGATGCCTCGGACTGTCTCGTTTTTTCACATTTGCGTATCAAGGCTATCGAACTGTCGTCACGAGGATATATGCTTCCATGTAACAAATTTAACGCTGCATTGATCGAATGAATTTCACGAGCCCACGATGAAACCGAGTCAGCGGAATTTACCAGTGCATATGAAGGTCCGTGCCGTCAGTCTTGCAGTGGCCACGACTGTTGCGGCAGCGGGCGTGCCGGACGTCTGTCGTGCCCAGGAGGACCTGCCGGTGGTCACGGTCACGGCCCAGAGCCGCAGCCAGGCAATCCAGAACGTGCCGATCGCCGTGCAGACGCTGGCCGGTAACGTGCTCAAGGATGTCGGCGTGGTCAACCTCGCCGACATGGAGGCGTTCGTCCCTGGCCTGTCGGTCGATGCGTTGCAATCCACCCGTCCGTTGATCTTCCTGCGCGGCGTCGGCACCCAGGACTACGGCATCGGCACGGACTCGCCAGTGGGTATCTTCACTGACTCCGTGTACACCGGCAAGACCGGCGGATCGCTGCTCAACTTCAATGACGTCAAGCGGGTCGAGGTGCTGAAAGGCCCGCAGGGCACGCTGTTCGGACGCAATGCGGCGGCCGGCGTCATTTCCATTGTCACCAATGATCCGGTCGAGCGGCTCGAAGCCAGCGGACTGGTCCGGGTCGGTACCCGCGGGGCGGTCCATGCCGAACTGCTCTACAACACCCCGCTGGCCGAGGGGCTGGCGTTGCGCATCTCGGCGGTCGACCAGCAGGACAACGGCTGGGCCCGCAACACCTTCGACGGCCGGCGCATGGGCGACGACGGCGACCGCGGCCTGCGCGCCGCCCTGCGCTGGCGGCGCGACGACATCGAGGCCATCATCGGCTGGGAACACGAGGTGATGCGCGCGTCCGGTCCGCCGGTATTTTCCCTGACCGGCGGGAAGATCGACTTCACCGGACCCAGGACCTGGATCGATCCGCTGACGCAGCCGCTGGCCAACGACGCCTTGCCCAATGCGCAGTCGCGCACCTTCGACGGCCTGACCCTGCGCGTGACGACGCCGCTGCGCAACGCGACACTGAGCAGCATCACCGCCTACCGTCACTTCAACACACAGAACTGGCAGGACAACGACGGCTCGATGAATCCGGCAGCTTACATTGGCATCGGCAATGTCGAAGCGAACTCGACCTGGCAGCAGGAATTCAAGTTGAGCGGGCGCACCGGCGCGCTCGACTGGGTGGCCGGCGTCAGCGCGTACCGCGAGCGCGCAGACCAGGCGGAAAACGTGGACCTGACGACCAGTTCGCTGGACACGCTGATCGGCCACGCCGCCGGCATGGCGCCCTATGCGACCCTGACCCGCCTGGCCCAGGGCATCGGCGGCGCCACCGGCAACGCGGCGCTGCAAGGACTGAGCCTCGCCGGCCTGCCGTGGCGCGAGAGCATCCGCGACAAGGGCGAATACCGCGCGTACGCCGTGTATGGCGACACGATCTGGCACCTGGCCCCGGCCACCAACCTGACCTTCGGCGGCCGCCTCACGCACGACGACAAGCGCTTCAGCTGGTACAACCCGCCGCGTACCGCCAGCCAGCTCGACGCCAGCCTCGCCACCATGCGACAGGCACAGCTGTTTCCGACCGCGGTCGCCCTGAAACTGCTGACGCCGCAACAGGCGGCAATGCTGCAGGCCGTGGCGACGCGTAATGTCGAGTTCAACAACACCGTATCGATCGCCGCGCCGTTCACGTCCTCCAGGAGCTGGAACAACTTCAGCCCGCGCATCGTCCTGGACCACCACCTGACGCCGGACCACATGGTGTACGGCTCGTGGAGCAAAGGCTATCTGGCCGGTGGCTTCGATGCCGTCGGTGTGAATGGCCATTACGACGAGGAACTGGTGACGAATACCGAGATCGGCATCAAGGGGCAGGTGCGCGCGCTGGGCCTGTCCTACGACGCTTCGATCTTCCATTACGATTACACCGGCCTGCAAAGCATCACCCTCGTGCCCTCCAATGCCGCCGCCGGCGTGCCCAGCTACCAGGTGGTCAACAGCGACCAGCGCGCCACGGGCGCCGAGCTGAGCGCGCAGTGGACGCTCAACCGGATCTGGCGCCTGAACGGCGCGCTGGCCTACCTCGACCAGACGTATGCGCACTACGTATCGCCGACCGGGGTCAGGCTGGACGGCCAGCCGGCCGGCGCAGCGCGCCTGAGCGCCACTGCCGGCGCCAGCGCGCGCTGGCCGCTGTGGGACGGGACGGCGGACTTCAACGTGATGCTCGGCTACAAAGGCGCACAGCGCTGCAATGCCGACACGACGGCGCAGGGAACGTGCAATCCGGACGGCAGCGTCGGTGCCGGCGAGGCGCGCGAGAAGGTCGATGCGCGCCTTGGCTGGTCCGCGCCGTCCGGCAACTGGGGCGTGGGCGTGGTCGTGACGAACCTCACCAACCGGCAATACGTAACGGTCGGCACGCTCGGTGCGGTCGTGGGCTCGCCTTACGGCTATATGACCAGGCCGCGCATGATCGCGCTCGAGCTGCGCGGACGGCTCTAAGCCTTGGCTCTAAGCCTTTATGCGTTGCCGGTGGGCTGGGCCGATTTCATGGTCCGCAAGGATCACGCCATTCGCCGCCATTGGGAGCTCGTGTGCTGCGCATTTGTCTTTTGCTGGTGGTATGCAGACTGCCGCTGGCGTGTCAGCGACGAGATGCGGCATCCTGACAGGATCGCGCCGCCGTCAACGCGGCGGGAATAAAATCGACGTCGTGAAAACGACGCCGTGCTGGACCCGGTCGTTGCGCGCGGTCCGGGCCTGGCTGGCCCCGGCGCACTGGCTGGCGCGTTGCTGGGCCGCGTTCTCCGCAATGCCCCCGCCCCCTGAACTTACGGCCCTGATCGAGGCCGTAGTCGCAAGCCAGGGAATCAACCTCTACCTTCGCATTTAACAAACTACCGTTAGGAAAGCAGACGTTCAACGTCCGACGTGAGGGGCGCCTTGCGGCTTCGCGCAAGGCGTCCCCTTGACGGAGGGGTTAGGTTTCTTTGCCACGGTGCCTCGATCTCCTCAGCTGCTCTGTTTTGCATGAGGTGCGGCTAGTGCTGATCATTGCTTTGAAATCCTTGGACGTAGCTATGTTCCGAGAAACGACACGCGCTGTAGGTGCATGCAGAAGCGAGTTTCGCCTGAGTGGCTCAGGGAACGGCCGTGCATCGGCCGTTCGTTGTGGTCTGGATCAAAATTTCCTAGACGATTCTCAATGAATTCTCCGATCTTCTCAATTGCAGTCACCTGCATATGCTCGGGATATCCGGGGAAATCTTCCACCAGTTCTCGTGGTACCGCAATCGCTACAGTCTTGGAATATTTATTTGGTCGAACCGGATCGTTATTCAGCTTCCAATGCACACATAGCTTGAATCCATCTCCTCCCAATGGAACGGCTATGTGTTCGCTTCGCCGGACAATATGCGGCCATGGCGGAGTCGATGGTTGGGGTGGCGCAGTCCTTCGCGTTCTACAACGATGAACGGCCGCACCAGTCGCTGGGCTACCGCACCCCGGGCGACGTCTACCGGAGCGGCACCGGTGGCGGAGCGCTGATCGTTGATAAGTATGGTGACGCGGGCGAAGGCCAAGAACCTTGCCGGGGCTGCCACTGGAGGATGAGGTCCTCCAGCGGCCAGAGGAATGCAGTGCGGGGCAGCGCCGATCCGCTGCGGCAGTGGAAGCGGATACAGCTTAAATTAGCCAGGAAATTGTCTTGACTGTGGGGGCCACTTTATATGCCCGGCCGCAGAGTTAGGTTACCGTCCTGCGCCGCCGTCCATCCCGTCCTCAGTCGGTCAGCAGATGGGGGCCGATTTCCCCGATCGACTTAACCCCGGTTAACACCATCGTCGTGCGGATTTCCTTCTCCATGATGGACAACAGGCGCTCCACGCCGGCCTGGCCATGCGCCGCCAACGCGTAGACAAAGGCACGGCCCAACAGCACTCCATCGGCCCCCAGCGCCAACAGGCGAAATACGTCGGCTCCCGTGCGCACGCCACCGTCGGCGAAGATCGTCATCTGTCCGCTCACCGCATCGGCAATCGCCGGCAGCGCCAGTGCGGTGGGCTGCGCACCGTCCAATTGGCGTCCGCCGTGGTTAGACACGACGATACCGTCGGCCCCGAAACTCAACGCGGCGCGGGCGTCGTCGGCCTCCAATATGCCTTTGATAATCATGGGGCCGTCCCACTCGTCACGGATCCACTGCAGATCGCCCCACCCTATGCCCGGATCGAAATTCGCGCCCAGCCAGCCGATATAGTCTTCGAGGCCGGTCGCCTGGCCGCGGTACGCCGAGACGTTGCCCAAGTCATGGGGACGCCCGCGCACGCCGACGTCCCAGGCCCAGCGCGGATGCAGCATGGCCTGCAGCATCCGGCGCGCCGCGGCGTTCGGTCCGCTCATGCCGCTGTGGGCATCGCGGTAGCGCGCACCAGGAACTGGCATGTCGACGGTGAACACCAGGGCGGCGGCGCCCAGTGCCTTGGCTCGCTGCAATACATCCCGCATGAAACCGCGGTCCTTGAGCACATACAGTTGAAACCAGATCGGCCGGTTGACCTCACGCGCCACCTCGGCCAACGGGCAAACCGACACCGTCGACTGAATAAACGGGATATTGCGCGCGCATGCCGCACGCGCCGCCTGCACCTCGCCGCGCCGCGCGTACATGCCGGTCAGTCCGACCGGCGCCAGCGCAAGCGGCAAGTCATGGGTGACGCCAAACCAATTCGCCGTCAGGTCCAATTCAGCCGCTCCCTGCAGGACGCGCTGGCGCAGGCCGATCGACTGCAGGCTGTCGACGTTGGCGTTGAGCGTCCGTTCGGCGCCGGCGCCGCCGTCCAGATAGTGGAATAGGAATGGCGGCAACTTGCGGCGCGCTGCCGCGCGGAAATCGGTTGCGGATGAAATAATCATGGCAGGCGTCCCTTAGCTATTTAGCGAAACAAAGCCGCCGTCGATCGGATAGTCGCTGCCGGTAACGAAAGCCGCCTCGTCGCTGCACAGGTACAGCGCCAGCGCCGCCACCTCGTCCGGCCGCCCCATCCTGCCGATCGGCTGCGTCTGCGCCAAGCGCTCGAACATCTCGGCCTCCCGCCCCGGATACTGCTTGGCCAGGAAGCCGTCAACGAACGGCGTGTGCACACGGCCAGGCGAAATCGAATTGCACCGGATCTTGTCCGCCAGATAGTCCTTGGCCACCGACAAGGTCATCGCCCACACCGCCCCCTTGGCGGTGGAATAGGCGAATCGCTCGCCGACCCCCACCCATGCCGCCACCGAAGCCATATTGACGACGACGCCGCCGCCATTGTCGCGCAGGCGCGGGATGGCCGCGTGCAGACAATTGTAGACGCCCTTCACATTAACGTTGATGACGCGGTCGAAATCCTGCTCGTCGGTGGTGTCGGCCTTGCCGATATGAGCGATACCGGCGTTGTTGATCAGGATATCGATCGGACCGATCGCCTCGAACGTGGCGTGCACCGCAGCTTGGCGCGTGACGTCGCAGGCGTGGCCATACGCCGTGCCGCCCGCTGCGCGGATCTCGTCCACCGCCGCCGCGCAGGCCGCCTCGCTGATATCGACGATATGTACCACCGCGCCTTGGCGCGCAAATACGGCGGCGATGTCTTTGCCGATGCCGCTGCCGCCGCCGGTGACGACGGCCGTCTTGTCTGTGAGTTTAAACATGTTTTAATGCCTCGATAGTTAACGAAGTGGCGCGTAATGGTCGTTCCTGCAGCGCGGAGCGCGCGAACCAGGCGATCACAAGGAAGCAGAACAGCGGGACCGCATAGCCATAGCGCACGCTATGTCCGATGTCGCTGAGGTGGCCAAACAGCAGCGGCAGCACCGCGCCGCCCACGATGGACATGATAATCAGGCTGCTACCGGTCTCGGTCTCGGCGCCGGCGTCGCGGATCCCGAGCGCGAAAATGGTGGGGAACAYGATGGACATGAAGAAGGCGATACCGATCACCGCGCCCAGGCTGACGCCGCCACCGGCGAGCATCGCCACGCCAGACAGCGCCACGCAGATCAGCGCATAGCACAGCAACAGCATTTCGGACCGGATGTACTTCATCAGCCAAGTGCCAACGAAGCGGCCGACGACAAAAGCCAGCCCGCAGCCCCAGCCCAAGTAGTCAGCTGCGGCGACCTGCGAGAGCCCGGCCACGCTGGACGCGTACAGGATGAAGAAACTGAATACGCAAACTTGAGCACCGACGTAAAAGAACTGGGCGATCACGGCGCGTCGGATTGCCCCGCGCCGCAGGGCCCGGGCGAGCGCGACCGCCAGCGAAGGCGGCGCCCCGGCGATGCCCGTCGCGCCGCCGAACGCGGGCAGCTTGAGGAAGTAAAAGATCACGGCGATGGCGACGATGACCAGCGCGATCGTCAGATACGGCCCTTTGACGCTGGCTGCTTCAGCCGCCAGGGTGGCGCGGTGCACCGCGTCGGGCATGGCCAGCAGTTGCGCCTCGCCGGCGCCTTGGACCAGAATCAAGCGGGCTCCCACGATCGGCGCCAGCGAGGCCGCCAGTCCATTGAACGATTGCGCCAGGTTGAGGCGATGCGTGGCGCGGTCCGCCCTCCCCAGCATGGAGATGTACGGATTGGCCGCCGTTTCCAGCACGGCCAGGCCGCAGGCGATGATGAACAGCGCGGCCAGGAAAAACGCGTAACGCTGGGTGTCGGCGGCCGGAATGAACAGCAGCGCGCCGACGGCAAACAGCGCCAGGCCAGCCATCATCGCGCGCTTGTAGCCGAACCTGCGGATCAGCACGCCGGCGGGCAGCGCCATCAGAAAGTAGGCGATGTAGACGGCCGAATCGACCAGGGCCGCCTGCAGCACACTGAGGCTAAACGCCCTGCGCAAGTGGGGAATCAGGATCGGGTCGAGATTATGGACGAAGCCCCACATGAAAAACAGCGAGGTGATCATGATAAAGGCGAACGTGTGCGACTGCCGGCCGTGTGGTTCGGTCATCATTGTAAAGTCTCCAGGGAGGGCGCGCCTGGCGGCCCGATTGGCTTAGCGGTCGATCAGCGCGGGATCCCACGCGTGGACGGTCTGGTTCTGCTGGCCCAGGCCCGTGATGCCCAGCACCATGCGGTCGCCGGGCCGCAGGTACACCGGGTCCGGCTTCTGGCCCAGGCCGACGCCGGGTGGCGTGCCGGTGCTGATCACGTCGCCCGGGTTGAGCGTCATGAAGCGGCTGATGTAGCTGACCAGGTGCGCCACCGTGAACACCATGGTGCGAGTATTGCCGGCCTGGTAGCGCTTACCGTTCACCTCCAGCCACATGTCCAGGTTCTGCGGGTCGGGCACCTCGTCGGCGGTGACCAGCCACGGGCCGACCGGGCCGAAGGTATCGCAGCCCTTGCCCTTGTCCCACTGGCCGCCGCGCTCGAGCTGGTACTCGCGCTCGGACAGGTCGTTGACCACGCAATAACCGGCCACGTGGTCCAGCGCGTCGTCGACTTCGACGTAGCGCGCGCGGGTGCCGATCACCACGCCCAGCTCCACCTCCCAGTCACTCTTAACCGATGCGCGCGGCAGCACCACTGCATCGTTGCAGCCGATGATGGCGCTGGTGGCCTTGGCGAACAGCACCGGTTCCGACGGCACCGCCATGCCTGATTCGGCAGCGTGGTCGGAATAGTTCAGGCCCACGCAGATCATTTTGCCGATGTCGGCCAACACCGGCGCCATGCGTACTGGACCGTCGACCAGTGGCAGGTCCGCCGGATCGAGCGCACGCAGACGATCCAGCCAGGGAACGCTCAGTTGGGCCGAACTCAGATCAGACAGCAGGCCGGACAGGTCGCGCAGCCCGCCCTGGGCGTCAAGCATGCCGGGTTTTTCATAGCCCTTGGGGCCGAAGCGCAATAATTTCATGGTCGTCCTTTAAGTTCCAGTCAAAAAAATCACATCAGCCCGGCGTCGGCGCGTCGGGGTCGATCAGGCCGCCACGGCGCAACGCCTGCCACAGGCCGGCCGGCAACTGCTGGGCGCTCCAAGCGGCGTTCTGGCGCAGCTGCGCCGGGCTTTGAGCGCCGACCACGCACGACACCACCGCCGGATGGGCCATCGGGAACTGCAGGGCGGCCGCCTGGATCGGCGCGGCGTGCGCGGCGCATACCGCCTCGATCGCGGCGACCCGGGCGATGATCTGTTCCGGCGCGTCGGCATAGTTGAATTTCCGGTTGCCGGCCAGGATGCCGGAATTGAACGGGCCGCCGATCACGATGCCGATACCGCGCTGCGCGCAGCGGTCCAGCAACGGTGCCAGCGCCGCCTGCTCCAGCAGCGTGTAGCGCCCCGCCAGCAGCGCACAATCGATATCGCACACCTCGATCGCCTCGGTCACGGCCTCCCATTCGTTGACGCCGAGGCCGATGGCGCCCACGCTGCCCTCCTCGCGCAGCCGCAGCAGCGCGCGAAAACCGCCGCCGCTGGTCAGCTCACGCCAGTAGAGCTCGTGGCGCGCCCCGTGCGTCACCCTGCCGATGTCGTGCACATACAGGATGTCGACATGGCTCAGACGCAGACGCTGCAGGCTCTCGTCGTGCGAGCGCATCACGCCGTCGTAGGTGTAGTCGAAGTGGGGCCGGAACGGCAGCGGCTTGGCCCAGCCGTTTTCGCCGGGCCGCACGTCCGCGTCGGGCAGCATCACGCGCCCCACCTTGGTGCTGACCACGAAGCTGTCGCGCGGCCGCTCGCGCAGCGCGGCGCCCAACCGGCGTTCGGACAAGGTGTGGCCGTAATAGGGTGCGGTGTCGAAATAGCGGATGCCCGACTCCCACGCGGCATCAACGATGGCATGCGCCTCGTCGTTGCTGATCGCCTCGTACAAACCACCCAGCTGGGCGCAGCCCAGGCCCAGGCCGCTTAACGCGATGTCGCGGCGCGCCAGCCTGCGCAGATCCTTGAGCGCCATGTCAAGCCGCCTTCAAGGGAAAACAGCCGGGGCCGGTCGGCGTGAACTGTTTGTAAGTGAGGATGAATTCCTGGTGCCCCAGGGCTTCGGAGCAGCTCTGCGCGCCGTTGGCCACCTGCGCCACCAGCGTCACGATCTCGGCGCCGACCTGCTCCAGCGTCGCGGCGCCGGTCAGGATGCGCCCCGCGTTCACGTCCATGTCCTCGGACAGGCACTCGAACGTGGCCGGGTTGGCGCACACTTTGATCACCGGCGAAATAGCCGAGCCTACCACCGAGCCGCGCCCGGTGGTAAACAGCGTGACATGCGCGCCACAGGCGATCAGTTCGACGATTTCGGCGTTGTCGGAAATGTTAGGGAAACCGAAGCGTACCTCACCGTCCGGCACCACGTCCAGCAGATACAGGCCGCCGGTTTCGGGCTGGTCGCCCGGCTTGAGGATGCCGCTGATCGGCGAGGCACCGCTCTTGGCGTAGGCGCCCAGCGATTTCTCTTCCTGCGTGGTCAGGCCGCCATCCGCGTTGCCGGGCGCGAAGCTGCCGTGGCCCAGCACCGTGTAATAGTGCGCCGCCTTGTTGACGCAGGCAACGATGGCCTCGCCCAGCTCCGGCGTGGCCGCGCGGCGCTTCATGTGGAACTCGCAGCCCACCAGTTCGCCCGTCTCTTCGAAGATGCAGGCGGCGCCGGCCGCCACCAGCTGGTCGAACGCCACGCCGACGGCCGGGTTGGCGGTGATGCCGCTGGTGCTGTCGGAGCCGCCGCAGATGGTGGCCACCACCAGCTCGTCGAGCCGCATCGGCACGCGCTGCTGCGCGTCGAGCGCCTCGCGCGCCCAGCGCACCCATTCGACGCCGTCGGCCACGCTGGTGCGGGTGCCGCTGTTCTGCTGGATGGTGATGGTGTGCACCGCCCGGCCGCTGGCCGCCACTTCCACCTCCAGGCCGCGGCGGTTGAAGCTCTCGCAGCCCAGCGACACCAGCAGCACCGCGCCAACGTTGGGATGGGTGGCCAGGCGCCGCATCATGCGGTCGGCGTAGTCGTTCGGATAGCAGCCGGGGAAGCCGATCAGGTGCACCTCCTGGCCGGGGAAGGCGTTGACGATCAGGCGCGCCACGTGGTGGGCGCATTCGACGGTGTACGCAACGACGACGACGTTGCGGATGCCCTTGCGGCCGTCGGCGCGCAGGTAGCCCGACAGGGCGGTGGAAGACGACGTGGTGCTCATGATCAATGGGTGCTCCTGGAATAGGGACGGGCGTCCGCGCCCAGCGTGTAGGTCGGGATGTAGTCGCTAACGAGGTTGTGCGTGTGCAGGACCGCCCCGGCTGCCACCTCTGCAGTGACGGTGCCGATCAGCGCGCCATAGCGCAGCACCTTGTCGCCGGGCCGCAAGGCATGGCGGGCGACCTTGTGTCCCAGCGGAACATCTTCGGGCAGGACGACGAGGTCGCCGTCCAGCTCGATTGCCTCGCCGGCGGCCAGGGACAGGCGGGCGATCAGGCAGTTGTCGTCGGGTGACATGAGCAGCAGGTGCGGTGCAGTGAGCAACGGGGCGGTTGGCATGGGTAAGTCCTTCGGGGTTGAAAACGTTCGACCCAGACAGTATCACCCAGAATTTTACATTTATCAATGAAAACATTTTTTATTGGTGATTTTCTATGACAACCAGAATCGCGGACGACTGCCAGAAAGCAGTGGCGTATTGCGGAATATTTGCAAAAGCATCTTTTACATATAAACTGGCTCGCTCTTCTCCCCTTATCGTGAACCCGAAGGCCAAGTATGCCGTCAAGACCCCTCTCCAAGGCCAGTCAGGCGCCGGAAGCCGACGCCTCCCAGCCCAAGTACGCCGCGCCCGCCCTGGACAAGGGTCTGGATATCCTCGAGCTGCTGTCGGAGACGCCGGCACCRCTGACGCTGAGCCAGATCGCCAAGGCGCTCGACCGCAACTCCAACGAGATCTTCCGCATGATCGTCACGCTGGAACAGCGCGGCTATCTTCAGGCGGACGAGAGCGACCGGTATTTTTTGACGCTCAAGATGTTCGAGCTGGCGCACCGCCATCAGCCGATACGCTCGCTGGTGTCGACCGCGCTGCCGCTGATGCGCGAGTGCGCCAATCGTGCCAAGCAATCCTGCCACCTGACCGTGTATGAGGGCGGCAGGCTGATCGTGGTGGCCAGCGTCGAAAGCCCGGACCGCTGGGTGTTTGGCCTCAAGGTCGGGGTGCTGGTCGGCTTGTCGGACACCGCTTCGGGGCTGGTGATGCTGTCGTTTCGCGACGCCATCGAGCGGGCGCGCATTCTGGCCGCGCACGTCCGGCTCGATGGCGAAGCCGAGGTCGACCCTGGCCAACTGGAGCGCCAGATCCAGGCCACGCGTGAGGTCGGTTACGCGCTGATGCCGAGCAAACAGATCCGCGGCGTCACCAACATCGCCTATCCGGTGTTTTCCACCGAGGGCGCGGCGCGTGCGGTCATCCAGGTGCCCTACATCGAGCGGGTGGACGACGTGGTCACCCCCAGCATCGAGCAAGTCCGGCTGGTCCTGCAGGACATCTCCTCCAGCCTGTCGCGCCTGATGGGCTTTAGCGGCTAGGACGCCGCATCCCGCCTGCCCGCGACGCGGCAGGCGCCCCACCCTCCCCGCTCAAAAAAACAACAGCCCGTCGGGACGCGCAGCCGCGCTGCGCCCCGGGTAATGTGGTCGCGGCGAAAAAAATCGCCCACAGGCAATTTTTTGTTTGTCGTTTTTTATATTTGAATATAGTATTTACTCACGAAATGCGAGCATCCGGCGGACATTCGGAAATTTAAGAGTACAAGACAGTCGGCGGAACCGGGAAATCCCGGTCACCGCCGATTCACCACACAGGAGACGAAATGCGCACCATTTGTTTAGTCGTATCGGCCGGCCTCGGCCTCATTGACACTTCGGCCTCGGCCCAGGCGGTCAATCCACCCGAGAACGCACCACAGGCGGCCGTCACCGAGGCGGCCGAGCCCCAGTCGGTGGTCGTCAAGGGCGTGCGTCAGAGCCTGCAGAGCGCCGTCCAGAAGAAGCGCCTGTCCGAGGTCATCAGCGACACCATCTCCGCCGAGGACATGGGCAAGTTCCCGGATCAAAACTTGGCCGAGTCGCTGCAGCACATCACCGGCGTGCAAATCACACGCAGCAACGGCGAAGGCCAGAACGTCAGCGTCCGCGGCATCGACCCGCAGTTCAACCGCGTGCTGCTGAACGGCCGGGCCATCACCTCCCCTAGCGGCGACCGCAGTTTCAACTTCGCCAATCTCTCATCGGACTTCGTCAGCACGCTGGAGGTCTACAAATCGCCTTCCGCCGACATGGAAGAAGGCGGCCTGGCAGGCACCGTCAACGTCATCACCGCCAAGCCGCTCGATATCCGCAAGCGCAAGATCGTGGCCAACGTGGAAGGCGCCTACGACAGCAACGCCGGCAAGACCACGCCGCACGTCTCGCTGCTGTACAACGACGTCAGCGCCGACCAGACCTGGGGGGTGACCTTGGGTGGCGATTTCGGCAGAAAGTCGCTGTCGACGCAAAAATACGAGGCCTTCGGCCTGGAACAGCGTCAGATTTCCGCCCTGGCCCCCGTGGTCAACGGCGGCTCCGGCGGCTCGCGGAGCGATGTGGTGGGCTTCAACCACGCCGCCAACTTCGGCATGGTGGAGGGCAACACCGAGCGTCAGAACTATCTCGCCACCGTCCAGTACAAGCCCAACTCGGCGCTTGACGTGCGTTTCAACGTCCTCTATTCGAAATACGACACCGACGGCACCTATCCGGTCAACTCGCAGCGCTTCACCAACATCGCCGGCCCCAACGCCGCCGTGGTGGACTATGTGAACAACAATGGCATCCTGACCTACCTGGACGCGAACGGCGTCGATCAGCGCAACAATTCGCGCGACCAGAAAACGCTGGAAACCATCTTCTCGCCCGCGCTCAGCGCCACCTACAGGACCGGCGACTGGCGCTTCAACGGCGAGCTGTCGAGCTCGAACGCGGCCCGCACCGCCAATTCGCTGGCGCTGGAAGTGATCGGCCGGGCCAACGTGTCGGAGGACCTGCGCCAGCATCCGGGCGAACTGCCGACCGTGGTGTACAGCCGCGGCTACAACCCGCTCGACGCCTCGGGCTACGTGGTGCTGGGCGCCAACGGCGACTATCAGAGAAAGAACAGCGAGAACAACCGGGCCGCACGGTTTGACGTCAAGTACAACGCCGACTGGGGCGTCGTCAGCTCGATCGAGGCCGGCCTGCGCTACTCGACCAACAAGGAAGACGTCGGATCAAGCCACTTCTCGGTCGGCGCCGAACAGCTGGCCGGCGCCCTGGGCGCGACCTACAATCCGAACATTGAGGGCGGATCGTTCAACGCGGCGCCGTACATGCGGCTGCACCAGAGCTCGAATTTCCTGAGCGGCGTGAGCGGCGCCGCGCCGACGTCCTGGCTGGCCTCCGATCTTAATCTGCTGCTGGCGAAGTTACCGTTGGATAAGATGCTGGCGCTGTCGCCACCGACCGCCAACCTGGCCAGCGTGTATCAGGTCGAGGAAACCACGACCGCCGGCTATGGCAAGCTCAATTTCGACGCCGCCGACGGCCGCTTCACCGGCAACCTCGGCGTGCGGGTCGTCAAGACCGAGCAGCTGTCGAGCGGCTACGCGCCGGATCTGAGCAAAATCGTGTTTTCGCAGCAAGGCGCCACCACGACGATCCCCAACGTCACGGCCACCAGCGTTCGCCGCACCTACACCAATGTCCTGCCGAGCCTGAACACCCGCTTCGAGCTGACGAAAGACCTGGTGGCGCGTGCCAGCATGGCCAAGGTGATGTCGCGGCCCAACCTGGGCTTGCTGGCGCCTAACACCAACGTGAACGCCAACGTCAAGACCATCTCGGGCGGCAATCCCGATCTGAAGCCCTACATGGCCAACCAGTTCGACCTGTCCCTGGAATGGTATCTGCCCAAGGGCGGCCTGGCCTCGGGCGCCTTGTTCGAGAAGGACATCAAGAACTTTGTCGTCAGCACCAGCTCGTCGCAAAACCTGACGGTCAACCTGGCCGAGGGCGGCTCCACCACGCAGACCTTCACGGTGCTGCGACCAGGCAACGGCGGCGACAGCAAGCTGCGCGGCGTCGAACTGGGTTACCAGCAGCCGTTCACCTTCCTGCCGGCACCGTTCGACAAATTCGGCGCGATCGCCAACTACACCTACGTCGACGCCGCGCCGACCCGGGTGGTGGAGAACGGACCGCTGATCCCGCTGCCAGGTGTCTCGAAACACAATTACAACCTGATCGCCTATTATGAGGACGACGTGTTTGGCGCGCGCCTGTCGTACAACTACCGCGACCGCTTCGTGGTCGATTCGAGCAGCTACTTCGGCGACGGCCAGTTCACCCAGCCGTTCAAGCAACTGGACATGTCCATGACGTATAAAATCAACAAATCGGTCGACCTGGCCCTGCACGCGCTGAACCTGGGCAACAACGCCTTGGTCAACGTGGACAAGTACGGCATCAACCGCGGCGTCGAGGTCACCGGGCGCCGTTATTCGCTGGGCCTGCACATCGCGTACTAATGCGCCCGGCCCGCGAGGGCCGTCGCGCGGGACGCCGTCAATGCTCATTGACGGCGTCTTTTTTGCATAGGCCGTCCGATCACCTCTGTCGTTGAAAGAACCTGATGTTGAAAAAAGTACTGCTTCCCCTCGGGCTGTTGACGCTGAACTGCCTGGTGCCGCCGGCGCTGGCCGAAACGCTCAAAGTCGACAACGCCAAGGCGTTGGCCGCCGCGCTGAGGCAGGCCCGCGTGAACAAGCACATCACCCGGATCGAGCTGGCGGCGGGCACCTATGCGCTGACCGCCCCCATCACGCTTGACGAAGGCCTGTCCGGCACGCCGGCGCAGCCATTTGTGCTGGCGGGCGCACCGGGCGCCCGTGCCGTCCTGGACGGCACGGTAGACCTGCCGCGGCTGCACTGGCGGCCGTGGAGTGGCGGCGTCTGGCGCGCACCGCTGCGGGACGGCGCGTTCCAGCGCCTGTGGCTGGGCCCGCGGATGCTGACGCGGGCGCGCTATCCGAACTACACCGCGGGGCCGCAGACCTTTGGCGGCGTGGCAGCCGACGCGGCATCGGCTGCGCGCGCGGCGCGCTGGCGCGATCCGGCCGGCGGCGTGTTGCATGCCCTGCATGGCGGCCTGTGGGGCGGCGTGCAGGTGCCGATCCTGGGGAAGAACGCCGACGGCAGCCTGCAGTTCGGCAGCCAGGTCGGCAATAACCGGGTGGCACCGCCCAACGCGCAGGCCCGCTATGTCGAGAACATCCTCGAGGAACTCGACGCCCCCGGCGAATGGTTCCACGACCACGCCGGCGGCTGGCTCTACTACATGCCGCCGCAGGGCTCGCGGCCGCCGGCGACGGGCTTCCGCGCCGGCAAGCTCGAGGCCCTGATCCGGATCGAGGGCAGGAACGGGCCGGCGCACGACATCCGCGTCGAGCGGCTGGAGTTCAAGGACACGGAGCCGACCTTCCTCAAGGCCACTGAACCGCTGCTGCGCTCGGACTGGAAGTTTTATCGGGTCGGTGCGGTGACCATCGAGAACGCCGCGGCCGTCGCCGTGCGCGACTCCGATTTCCGCGATCTGGGCGGCAACGCGATCGTGGTCAGCGGCCGCGCCAGCCAGGTCAGGGTCTCGGGCAACCATATCCGCGACATCGGTGGCACCGCGATCGCCTTCGTGGGGCGCCCCGAGGCCGTCCGTTCGCCGCTGTTCGAATACGAGGAGAAGCTGGAGCTGTCGGCAATCGACCGCACCCCCGGCCCGAAGTCCGACGCCTACCCGCAAGACAGCGTGGCCGAGGATAACCTGATCCACGATATCGGCCAGGTGGACAAGCAGGCGGCGGGCGTGGAGATCGCCATGGCCGCGCGCATCGCGGTCAGCCACAACTCCATCTACCGCATCCCGCGCGCGGGCATCAACATCGGCGACGGCACCTGGGGCGGCCACTTGATCAGTGACAACGACGTCTTCGACACCGTTCTGGAAACCAGCGATCACGGCGCGTTCAACAGCTGGGGCCGCGACCGCTATTGGCACCCGGACCGGCGCGAGATGGACCGCAGAACGACGGCCGAACGCCCCCTCGTCCAACTCGACGCGCTGGAACCGGTGGTGATCAAGCACAACCGCTTCAAGTGCGACCACGGCTGGGATATCGATCTGGACGACGGCTCGTCGAACTACCTCATCGAAGACAACCTCACCTTGTCGGGCGGCCTCAAACTACGGGAAGGCTTCGACCGGGTGGTGCGCAACAACATCTTCGTGAACGGCACCCTCCATCCGCATGTGTGGTTCAGCAACAGCGAGGATGTGTTCGAACACAATATCGTCATGACCGCCTATCAGCCGATCGGCATCACGACGTGGGGCCGCAGCGTCGACCGCAATCTGTTCGTCACGGCGGCGGACCTCAAGCAGGCACAGGCGAACGGCACCGACGCCGCCTCCACCGCTGGCGACCCGCAATTCGTCGCCCCCAAGGAGGGCAACTTCGCGGTCGCCCGCACCTCGCCGGCGCTGGCGCTGGGCTTCGTCAACTTTCCGATGGATCAATTCGGCGTGCGCACGCCACGGCTGAAGGCGCTGGCTGAGCGGCCCGCGATTCCGGCGCCCGAGCTGGCAGCGGCGGCCGGCACCCAGGAACCGCCGCGCACCCTGCTGGGCTTGACGATCAAGTCCATCGAGACGCTCGGCGAGCAATCGGCGGCTGGCCTGCTGTCGAAGGAAGGCGTGCTGGTCCTCGCGGTCGAGCCGGCAAGCAATGGCGGCAAGGCGGGACTGCAGCCGCGCGACGTGATCATCGGCCTGGCCGGACGGGCGGAAGTGCCAGAGCAGATGACCGCCACGGCCACGGCGCTGGTGGCGACGGTACGGGCCAGACATTTTCAACAGAACGTTGACTTGATCGTGATCCGTAACCAGAAAAGGACCCTCATCGCGCTTCCAGTGCAGTAAGCGCGCGCCGGACAGGGTGCCCGGCCAGGCAGGCGCTTGGCCGGGCGCCTGGTGTCCGCGCGTCGAGGCTGCTTCAACAACCAGCGCCGGACGGCGCCGCCAACAGTCGGCGTACCCCGGGCGAGACTGCAAGCGAGACCGCATCATGAACCAATCATCCGTCAACCAGCCACAGCCCGGCCACGGCACGGCCGATCCGGCGCCCGAGCGCCGGTCCACCACCCTCCGGCAGCGCAGGCTGCGTGACCTCATCGCACGGCTCGCCGCGGGCGACATCGACATCCCCGGCACCGCCGGCCGGTTTTGTTGCGCAAATCAGGCTGGGGCAGCGTAGAAGCCACAGGTCTGGTAGCCTGAACGGATGAAACCAGCTTCACAGAAGTACCGCACGACCAACTGGAAGACGTACAACGAAGCATTGAAGTCACGCGGCTCGCTGCTCATCTGAGCCGAGCGGCAAGCGCGGGCGCAGACGGACATTCAGCGACGAGGCGATCCAATTCTGCCTGAGCATCGAGTGCCTCTTCAATTTACCACTCCGCCAGGCCATGGGCATGACGCAAAGTCTGCTGCGCCTGGCCAGGCTCGACTGGCCGGTGCCGGACTACAGCACGGTAAGCCGGCGGCAAAAGACGCTGCAGGTGGCCATCGGCGCCGTGCCGACCACGACGGGCTTGCATCTGCTGGTGGACAGCACGGGCACCAAGATGCTGGGCGAAGGCGAATGGAAGACGAAGAAGCATGGCGCGGATTACCGCCGCCAATGGCGCAAGGTGCATCTCGGGATCGACGCGTCCACGCTCGAGATCCGGGCCATGGAAGTGAGCGACAACAGTGTCGGCGACGCACCTGTCCTGCCAGCGCTGCTCAGCCAGATTCCTGCCGACGAACGCATTGCCAGCGTCAGTGGCGATGGCGCTTACGACACGAAGGACTGTCATGAAGCCATCGCTTTGCGCGCCGCGCATGCCATCATCCCGACCCGCAAGAACGCCAGGCCCTGGAAGGCAAACCGCTGCGGTGCCGATGCTCGTAACGACATCCTGCGGGCGACCAAAAGGGTGGGACGGGCAATATGGAAGAGATGGAGCGGCTACCACCGGCGCAGCCTTGTCGAAACCAGGATGCGCTGCTTCAAGCTACTGGGCGAACGTGTCATGGCACGCGACTTTGACCGTCAGGTCGCCGAGCTGCAAGTGCGGGCTGCCGTGCGGAACCGCTTCACTCGGCTGGGCATCCCGGTTACGGTCCCAGTGTTATAAAACGAACTACAAATAGCGTCAGCTCGGCCTTCGCTCGATTTGCTCAACAAAGCCCTCCAGATTTGAACGTCCGTTTGGCCGATAGCGGACGGCCAGCACGGCTCAGTGTACCGAGCTGTTGCCGTCAGAGCAATTAAAGGCTTTGTTTGGCCTCTTAGCTCCCAGGCAAGGCCGCAACAACCGGATTCACATGCATTCGGCCGCTTGCGCCGTTTGATTGCATGATTTAAACTCGATAGGTATCTATCTATTACCTATCTAATCATGAGTCAACTACCCGAATCGTTCGAGGAACGGTTCTCGGCCGCCCTGCACACCAGCGCGCGGCTGTGGCGGCTGGCGCTGGACAAGCGCCTCAAGCACCTGGGCGTCGGCCAGTCCGGCTGGATGACGATCGCGATGATCGCCAAGTCGGGCGAGCCGCTGTCGCAGCGGGCGCTGGCCGACCTCGTCGGTGTCGAAGGACCGTCGATGGTGTCGATGCTGGACCGCCTCGAGCGCGACGGCCTCGTCACGCGCGCCGCCTCCCCGACCGACCGCCGCGTCAAGCTCGTGCAGCTGACCGACGCCGGCAAGACCATCTATGCGGAGGTGCTGAAGGTAGCGACGCCGTTCCGCACCGACCTGCTGGCCGGTCTCGACCCGCAGGCGCTGGCCAGCGCGACCCTCCTGCTGGAGACGCTGAAGAAGCGCCTCGAGGACGCCCTGTGAGCACGGCAGCACCCATCAACCGCACCATGATCACGATCTCGATCATGCTGGCGACGATCATCCAGGCGCTCGACGGCACCATCGCCAACGTCGCCCTGCCGCACATGCAGGGCTCGCTGTCGGCGTCGCAGGACCAGATCACATGGGTGCTGACGTCGTTCATCGTGGCCGCCGCCATCGCGACGCCGCTGAACGGCTGGCTCGTCGACCGTTTCGGCCTGAAGAACGTGTTCCTCGTCTCGGTCGCGGGCTTCACCGCCGCCTCGGTACTGTGCGGGATCTCGGCCACGCTGACGGAAATCGTCGTCGCGCGCATGCTGCAGGGCGTGTTCGGCGCGGCGCTGGTGCCGTTGTCGCAGTCCGTCCTCCTCGACATCAACCCGCGCGAAAAGCACGGCTCGGCGATGGCCGTATGGGGCATGGGCGTGATGATCGGCCCGATCCTCGGCCCCACGCTGGGCGGCTGGCTGACGGACAGCTACAGCTGGCGCTGGGTGTTCTTCATCAACGTGCCGATCGGCGCGCTCGCGTTCTGGGGCATCTGGCGTTATATCCACGGCACGGCCGGCGCGCGCCGCATCCGCTTCGACACGTTCGGCTTCGTCACCCTGTCCATCGCCATCGGCGCGCTGCAGATGCTGCTCGACCGCGGCGAGCAGAACGACTGGTTCGCCTCCACCGAGACCTGGGTCGAGCTGGTCCTGACGGTCATGGCCTTCGCCTACTTCATCGGCCACACCCTGACGCGCCCCGCCGGCGCATCGTTCGTCGACTTCCGCCTGCTGAAGAACGCGAACTACGTCACCGGCCTGCTGCTCATCTTCATCGTCGGCATGGTGCTGTTCGCCACGCGTGCGCTGATGCCGACGATGCTGCAGGGCCTGATGGGCTATCCAGCCAAGCTGGCCGGGTTGGTCACGGCACCGTCGGGCCTGGGAACCATGGTCGCGATGATGATCGTCGGGCGCCTCACGGGCAAGATCGATTTCCGGTTGCTGCTCGGCGTCGGCTTCGCCATCACGGCGTTCTCGCTGTGGCAGATGATGCATTACACGCTCGTGCTGTCGCGGTCCGACGTCGTGTGGCCGGGCGTCGTCCAGGGCGTGGGCCTCGGCCTCGTGTTCGTGCCGCTGTCGGCCGCCACGTTCGCCACGCTGTCCCCGCAGATGCGCGCGGAAGGCACCGCGCTGTACAGCCTCGTGCGCAACATCGGCTCGTCGATCGGCATCGCCCTCGTGCAGGCCCTCCTCGTGCGCAACACGCAGATCGCGCACGCTTCGCTCGCCGCGCACGTGAACGCCGCCAACCCGGCCGTGCGCGATCCGGCGAGCCTGTACGACATGGCCACGCAGGCCGGCCCCGCCCTCATCAACAACGAAATCACGCGCCAGGCGTCGATGATCGCCTACGTCGACGACTACCGGCTGATGATGCTCATGACCATGGCCGTGATCCCGATGCTGCTGCTGATCCGCCCGCCCAAGGCCTCCGCCGCGCCCGCGCAGGTGGACCACGCCGCCCTTGAATAACCATACCGACTACACCGTGCGACACTCCAGATTCTTCCCCCTTGCCGCCGCGGCCCTGCTGTCCGGCTGCATCAGCGTCCCGCCGGACACGAGCAAGGCGCCGGGCCCCGACTTCGCCCGGGCCCGGCACGCACCGGCCATCCAGCTGCCCGCCGACGCCTGGCCTGCCGAACAGTGGTGGCTCGACTACCGCGACCCGCAGCTGAACGCCCTCGTCGCGCGCGCCCTGCACGACAACCCGGGCCTGGCCGTGGCCGCCGCACGCGTGGCCAGCGCCCGCGCGGCGTTCGGCGCCCAGGTCGCGGACGAAGGCGGCCGCGTCGACCTTGCCTCCGGCCTGAACCGCCAGCGCTATTCGTCGAACGGCTTCTTCCCGCCGCCGATCGGCGGGGCGTGGTTCAACGATGCCAACGTCGCGCTGCGCGCCTCGTACGACTTCGACTGGTGGGGCAAGCACCGCGCTCTCATCGCCGCCGCGCTGGGCGAGACGAATGCCAGCGCCGCGGAAGCCGCGCAGGTCCGGCAGATGCTGGCGGCCAGCGTCGTGCAAAGCTACCTGCGCCTGCAGATGCAGTGGGCGCGCCAGGACAACACGAACGCGCTCGTCGCCGTGCAGCGCGACCTCGTCGCCGAGCGCCGCGCGCGCATGGTCCATGGGCTGGTCAGCGCCGATGCGCTGGAGAGCGCGGAGCTGGATCTCGCGAGCCTGCGGGAACAGGCCGCGCACTACGACACGGACGCGGCGCGCGAACGCGAGGCGCTGCGCGCGCTGACCGGCGGCGACGTCGCGGCATTGAACGACCTCGCGCGCTTCCAGCCGGCGCCGGCGCTGGACGCCGTGCCGCGCGAACTGGGCATGGAACTGCTGGCGCGCCGGCCCGACCTGCAGGCGGCGCGCTGGCGCGTCGAGGCGCAGCTGGGCCGCGTGGCCGCCAGCGAAGCGGCGTTCCGCCCCGACATCAACCTCGCCGCCGCCATCGGCCTCGATGCGACGTCGCTCGGCAAGCTGCTGCGCTACCCGAGCCGCACGCCGCTGATCGGCGCCACGCTCGACCTGCCGCTGTTCGACAGCGGCCGCCTCAAGGCCCAGCTGGGCGTGGCGCGCAGCAGCCGCGACGAACTGCTGGCCGAATACAACGAGGCCGTGCTGAATGCCGTGCGCGACGTGGCGCGCGAGGCGGCCACCTTGCAGGGCATCGCCAAGGAGACGGAGGCGCACGCGGCCACCACGCAGGCCAGCCGCAAGCTGGCCGCGAACGCCGAGGCCCGGCTCGCGCGCGGCCTGGCCGACCGCGCCGCCGTGCTGCAGGCAAGACTGGCCGTGCTGCGCCAGCGCGACGTCGACCTGCAACTGACGGATGCCCGTTTGCAGACCCAGGTCGCCCTCGCCCGCGCACTCGGCGGCGGCTATCACCCAATCCAATACGAAGTAAGACCTTGAGCACCCAAGCCCCAACGAATAAAAAGCGCCGCGCCGTCCTCGCCGGCATCACCGCCGCGTTCCTCGCCGCCGGTGCCGCATATGGCGCGTACTACACCCTCGTGCTGTCGAAACGCGTCGAGACCGACAACGCCTACGTCGGCGGCAATCTCGTGAACGTGTCGTCGCAGGTGACGGGCAGCGTCGTCGAGATCCGCGCCGACGAGACCCAGCTCGTGCAGGCGGGCATGGAGATCGTGCGCCTCGACCCGTCCGACGCCGAGGTCGCGCTGGCCCAGGCCGAGGCCCGCCTGGGCACGGCCGTGCGCCAGCAGCGCGAGCGCTACACGAACGTCGCGCAGTACGAGGCCGTCGTCGAACAGCGCCGCGTGGAACTGAAAGAAAAGCAGGAAGACCTGGCACGGCGCGCGCCGCTGGCCGCCGACAACGTCGTCTCCGGTGAGGACGTGGCGCACGCGCGCCGCGCCGTCGACGATGCGCAGGCCGCGCTTACCGTCGCGCAGAAGCAGCTCGCGGCCGCGCGCGTGGCGGTGGCCGGCGTCGCGCCCGCCGAACACCCGAACGTGCTGGCCGCGAAGGCCGACTACCTGTCCGCCTGGCTGACCGCGCGCCGCAACGCCATCGTCGCCCCGGTGTCTGGCTATGTGGCCAAGCGCAGCGTGCAGGTCGGCAGCCGCATCGCACCGGGCGCGCCGCTGCTATCCATCGTGCCGCTCGACCAGCTGTGGGTCGACGCCAACTTCAAGGAATCGGAACTGCGCGACATCCGCGTGGGCCAGCCGGCCAGGATCGAGGCCGACATCTACGGCGGCAAGGTCGTCTACCACGGCAAGGTAGTGGGCCTGGGCGCGGGCACGGGCAGCGCGTTCTCGCTGCTGCCGGCGCAGAACGCGACGGGCAACTGGATCAAGGTCGTGCAGCGGGTGCCGGTACGCATCTCGCTCGATCCGAAGGAACTGGCCGCGCATCCGCTGCGCGTCGGACTGTCGGCCACGGTCGACGTCGACATCAGCCAGAAGGGTGGCAGCGCCCTCGGCATGGCCGCGACGCCGGCGCCGGCGTATGCGACCAGGGTGCTCGATCAGCCGTTGCAGCAGGCGCAGGCGGCGACGGATGCGATCGTCGCCAAAAACATGGCCAATTGAAAACGGTACGCTCGACGTTTCGTAGGGTGGGCACCCCTGTGCCCACGCGTGACGTTCGCGATGTGTTGGCGTTCGACGCGTGGGCACGGGGTGYCCACCCTGTAAAGGCAAAGTTAAAATGTCCGCTTTGGGCAAAGTTGAAATGTCCGCTTTTTGTGGGGTCTCAGACACGCTTTTGGGCGGACGCTTTCTTTGCTGAGCCAACACCTTGCG
>NZ_JBFUDR010000069.1:0-23448 GCF_056404615.1 Massilia sp. P2_C2
ATTTAAATCAGCAAATGTGAAACACGCGAGTCCGGAAAAATGGAATGATTAAAATTCGGATAAAAGGTATTGCATTCGAAATAAAGGGTATTGCCGTTTGTCCAAAATTGAAAATCCCTGTTTACAAGGGTGGAACGGGCAGTTTGAGTCCTGAACGGTGCTCAATGGCGGACCGGGCAAAGGCTGGGAGCGGGGATTGCCGCGCGCCCTTATCCGTATTGGGTGGGCCCATGCATTTGCGCGTATCGGAGCGGTGCGCGGCGCGACAAAGGGAATGCGATTGGCCTGCCGGGAAATGAAAAATAATGGGGGCATGTAAATACCCGCATGTTTAACTCCTGGTTAAAGTTCGGGCGGGTGTTTTCCCTGAACAAGGATCGATTTGAATCAAAGTTCTCCCGGAAGAGAGGATGTTTATCCTGCGGCGTGGCGGTAATGAGATGCGTCGCGACGTGAGGTCTTCGAAACGGAGAGAACAGGTCGCGCTGCAGGAAGGGCGCAAAGAAAAATGGCTCATAAACCGCAGAAGCGCTTTATGAGCCATTCGTCATGAAATTTGGTGCGGCTGGCAGGAATCGAACCCACGACCCCTTGGTTCGTAGCCAAGTACTCTATCCAGCTGAGCTACAGCCGCCCGAGGCACGCATTGTAACAGCCCTTTCATGTTTGGCAAAGTCCCGTGCTCGTCGATATAACTTGACAGGCTGCCAGGGTGATCCTAAAGTGATATCACTTTCATATAACCTTGGAAAGCGAACATGGCTCAACTTATTCGCCAGGAAACGCAACACACTTCTTTGAATGGTTATTTCGCCTTCATCGGCGGCGCGCTGGCCGTCCTGGCTGGCGCATGGCTGTTCCACGCATCCACTTTGGGGACGGCTCCCAACGGGGCGGGCCTCCTCGGCATGGTCCTCGTCCCTGTCGGCTTGTTCGTGTGCAAGGGGGTGTACATGCTGCAGCCGAACGAGACGGCCGTGCTGACCCTGTTCGGTCGCTACGTCGGTACCGACCGCGGCGAAGGCCTGCGCTGGGCGTTCCCGCTGTACCGGAAGCGCAAGCTGACGGTGCGTGCGCGCAACCTGAACATGTCGACGTTGAAGGTCAACGACAAGCGGGGCAATCCCGTCGAACTGGCCGCGGCCGTCGTGTGGCGTGTGCGCGATACGGCGCAGGCGCTGTTCGAGGTCGACGATTTCGAGCGCTATGTGAGCGTGCAGGCGGAGGCGGCCCTGCGCCACCTGGCCGCGCAATACGCGTACGACGAAGGCGAGGACCTGGCGCCGGGCGAACTCACGTTGCGCGGCGGTGCCCATGAGGTGGGGCTGGCGCTCACCAACGAGTTGACGGCGCGGTTCGAGGCCGCGGGCGTGGAAACGCTGGACGCAAAGCTGACGCATCTGGCCTACGCCCCGGAGATCGCCCAGGTGATGCTGCGCCGCCAGCAGGCCCAGGCGATCATCAGCGCCCGCGCCAAGATCGTGCACGGCGCGGTCACGATGGTGGAGGACGCGCTGAAAGGCCTGGCCGAGCGCGAGATCGTCGAGCTGGACGCCGAACGCAAGGCCTCGATGGTCAGCAATCTGCTGGTGGTCCTGTGCTCCGACCGCGACGCGCAACCCATCATCAATGCCGGTACCCTGTATAACTGAGCGCGGCATCGATGGCGAGTCCCGGTAAAAAGTCGTATCCGCTGCGTATCGATCCCGCGTTGTGGGAGCAGTTGCAGCGGTTGGCTGCCAACGACCTGCGCAGCGTGAACGCGGAAATCGAGTTCCTGTTGCGCGAGGCGCTGGCGCGCCGCGGCATCCGGTTGACGCCGGAACAGCAGGAAGACGGGGAGGGGAATGCGCCGTGACGCAAAGAAAAAGGCCAGATCTCGCGATCTGGCCTTTCGTATATGTGGTGCGGCTGGCAGGAATCGAACCCACGACCCCTTGGTTCGTAGCCAAGTACTCTATCCAGCTGAGCTACAGCCGCCCGAAGCACGCATTATAGCAGCGCTTTCATGATTGGCAAAGTCCGGGTACGGACACACGGACAATCCCCAAACGGAAAAGGCCAGATCTCGCGATCTGGCCTTTCGTATACGTGGTGCGGCTGGCAGGAATCGAACCCACGACCCCTTGGTTCGTAGCCAAGTACTCTATCCAGCTGAGCTACAGCCGCCCGATGCACGCATTATAGCAGTGGCATGCAGATTGAGGAAGTCTTAATTTATTTCAACAAAGGCGGCGTTCTGGTAGATTAGGGCCCGTGTCCTGGAAACCCGAAATGATGCCGTACCCGACCCGAGGGCCATGCCTGTCCGCGCATGCGCGGGCGCTGCTGCGCATGGTCTGCGGCGTCGTGCTGGCGTGCGTGTGCTCGGCGGCGCTGGCGGGCGGACCGCGCAGCCTGCGGTTCGAACGCATCGGCCTGGAAGAGGGGCTGTCGCAGGAATCGGTGCTGGCGATCCTGCAGGACCGCCAGGGCTTCATGTGGTTCGGCACGCAGGCCGGCCTGAACCGCTTCGACGGCTACCGTAAGCAGGTCTTCCGCAACGATCCCAATGACCCGTCCAGCCTCGCCGACAACTATGTGCAGGCCGCTTACGAGGATGGCCAGGGCCGGCTGTGGTTCGGCACGCGCGGCGGTCTCGCGCGCTTCGATCCCGCGACCCGTACCTTCGTGCGCCAACCGCTGCTTGCCGGCAGCGAGCACAATGCGCGCACCAGCGCCGTCACGGCGATCGTCGGTGACGGCGCCGCCGGCCTGTGGGTCGGCACCAGCGCTGGCCTCGTCCATGTCGACCCCGCGACGGGCCGCCTGCGCACCCTGCGCCACGACGAGCGCGATCGCGGCAGCCTGCGCGACGACCGCGTCACGGCACTCGCACTCGATCCGCGCGGCGGCCTGTGGGTCGGCACGGGCATCGGCCTCGACGTCCTGCCCGTCGGGGCGGTCCGCTTCGATCACTTCGACGTCGACCCGGCGGGCGGCGGCAAGCGCAATGCCGTCACCGCGCTATCGATGGGGCCGCGCGCCACGCTCTGGATCGGCACCGGCGCCGGCCTGGAGGCATGGCGCATCGGTACAGGGCTCCCGCAGCGCCACCACCTCGGTGCGGACGAGGGCGTGGGCGACGGCCGGGTGCGCAGCCTGTACCACGACGCGTGCAACAACCTGTGGGTCGGCACGGAACAGGATGGCCTCAGATGGCGCAACCCGGGCAGCGGGCATTTCATTGGTTATGTCAGCGACGCGGTCGATCGCCACACGCTGTCCGACAACCAGGTCACGGCAATCTGGGTCGACCGTACGGGCACGCTGTGGGCCGGCACGATGTTCGGCGGCGTCAATCGCGCCGACCTGGCCAGCGGCGGGTTTGCCCGCTTTTCGATGCAGGCGGGCCAGGTGGCCGACCCGCGCAGCGCGCGCAAGATCCGCAGCATCGCGGAAGGCCCGGACGGCCGCCTGTGGCTGGGGACGACGGGCGGCGGCATCCTGCACCTCGATCCGCACACCGGCCACGCCGACGTGCTGCGCCACGATCCGGCGCGCACTGACAGCCTGCCCGATGACGTGGTCTCGCACGTGCTGCCCGCGCGCGACCGGCTGTGGGTGGGCTCACCGAGCGGACTGTCCTGGCGCGACGGCGCAACCGGTCGCTTCACCCAGGTGGCGCTGGGCCGCGAGGCCGGCGCCAACTGGGTCCAGGCGCTCGCGGCGGGACGCGCAGGCGCGCTGTGGATCGTCACGCGCGGCGGCCTCGCCATGCTGGAGCCGGACGGCCGCACGCGGCACGGCTGGCGCCACGACCCCGCCAACCCGAAAAGCCTCGGCGAGAACTACGGCTTCGCCGCGCTCGAGGACCGGGCCGGATCGGTCTGGATCGGCACGGAAAATGGCCTCGACCGCTATGACCGCGCGACGAACACGTTCACGCATTACCGCCACGACTCGCGCGATCCGGCCAGCCTGCGCCATAACCGCGTCTACTACCTGTACGAGTCGAAGCGCGGCGAACTGTGGGTCGGCACGGCGGGCGGCCTGCACCGCATGGAGCGCGGCGCCGATGGCAAGGCGACGTTCCGCCTGTTTCCCGTCGCGCCCACGCGCGAGCAGGTGTCGGTCGGCGGCATCCTGGAAGACGACCGCGKCCGCATCTGGGTCAGCACGACGCTCGGCATCACCCGCGTCGATCCGGCGACGGGCCGCTACAAGAACTATACGGCCAAGGACGGGCTGACGGATGGCGCGTTCTTCGTCGGCTCGGCGGCCCGCAGCAGCGACGGCGAGCTGCATTTCGGCGGGATCGACGGCATGACCTCGTTCCAGCCGGAGGACATCCACGACAACCCGTTTGCGCCGGTGGTCGTCATCACCGACTTCCTCGTGTTCAACCGCCCGCGTGCGCTGCCCGTCGCGATCGACCGCCTGCGCGAGATCCGGCTGGATCACCGTGATGCCGTCTTCACGCTGGAATTCGCGGCGCTGCACTACGCCGATCCGCAGGCCAACCGCTATGCCTACCGGCTGCGCGGTTTCGACCAGGACTGGACCGAGACGGACGCCCGCAAGCGCTTCGCCACCTATACGAACCTCGATCCGGGCGACTACGTGTTCGAAGTGAAGGCCGCCAACAAGGACGGCGTGTGGACCGGACGGCCAGCCACGCTCGCCATCGTGATTCCGCCGCCGTTCTGGCGCACGTGGTGGTTCCGGCTGGTCCTCGCCATCGCGTTCGCGGCGTGCGCCATCGCGCTGTACCGCCTGCGCGTGCGCGTGCTCGTGCAGCAGAAGGAGCGGCTGGAGCGCCAGGTCGGCATGCGCACGGCGGAACTGGTGCTGCAGAAGGAACAGGCGGAGCGCCGCAAGCAGGAGGCCGAGGCGCAGAAGGAAGCCGTGGAGCAGGCGCGGCGCAACATCGCCCTGTTGTCCGACATCGGGCGCGAGCTGACGGCGAACCTCGACGGCGAGGCGATCATGGCCAACGTCTTCGGCCAGGTGCGCCAGTTGATGGACGCGCCGCTGTTCGCGATCGGCCTCGCACGCGCGGGCGGCCCGCTCGAGTATCCGTATGTCGTGGCGGACGGCCGGCGCGTGTCGGAGGCGGGGCGTTTCGCGCCGCAGGTGCGCCGGCTCGGCGAGTACTGCCTRGCGACCGGGGAGGAGATCCTGATCGGCGACCTGGCGCGCGACTACGTCCGTTTCGCGGGACTCGTGCGCGATGTGCTCGGGACCGACCCGGCCACCGGCGCGGCGGAGTCGGCCTCCGGTTCGCGCTCGCTGCTGTTCGTGCCCATTCTCGTGGGCAGCCGCGTGCTCGGCGTGATCACCGTGCAGAGCGGGCACGCCGGTGCATACCAGAACGTGCAGCTGGACATGCTCAGTACACTCGCGTCGTACGTCGGCGTCGCTCTCGACAACGCCGACGCCTACCGCCAGCTGACCGAGACCCAGGCCCAGCTGGCCGCGCGCGAAAAGCTCGCGTCGCTGGGCGCCCTCGTCGCCGGCGTCGCGCACGAATTGAACACGCCGATCGGCAACAGCCTCCTGATGGCCAGCACGCTGCAGGAAAAGACCGATGCGCTGTCCGAGCGCTTTGTCCAGGGCACCCTGAAGAAATCGGACCTGGAGACGTGGATCGCGGCGGCGCGCGAAGCGTCCAGCCTCATCACGCGCAGCCTGGGCGGGGCGGCCGATCTCGTGAACAGTTTCAAGCAGGTGTCCGTGGACCAGGCCAGCACGCACCGGCGCCGTTTCCAGCTCGACCAGGCCTGCCACGAGATCGCCGCGACGATGATGAACCAGGTGCGCCGCGCCGGCCACACGCTGGAGTTGCGCGTGCCGGCGGGGATCGCGCTGGACAGCTATCCGGGGCCGCTCGGCCAGGTCGTCATCAACTTCATCAACAACGCGCTGCTGCACGCGTTCGACGCGCCCGGCGGGCACATGGTGCTCGTGGCGACACCGGTCGACGGCGAGCGGGTGCGCATCGAGTTCTCCGACGACGGCCGCGGCATCCCGCCGGAGTACGTGTCACGCATCTTCGATCCGTTCTTCACGACGCGCATGGGGCAGGGCGGCACCGGACTGGGTCTCAACATCGCCTATAACCTGGTGACGACGGTGCTGCAGGGGACGATCCGGGTCGAGAGCCAGCCGGGGCGCGGCACGACCTTCATCCTCGATGTGCCGCTGCGCGCGGCCGACGCGCCGGTGCGCGAGCCGGTGCAGGGAGGCGCGTGAATATGGCCGGCCCATGGCATGACGATCGAGGCCATCGGTCGCCCGAACGGACGACTAACACAACCAACAGTGTGGATTACCCTTCTTATGCTCATGCTACGCATCGCCATCGCCTCTTTGATTGCGTTTGGTCTTGACCGCCTTTCCAAGATCGTCGTCGTGCACCGGCTCGACCTGGAATCCGTTCACAGGCTTGCCTTGTGGCCGCCCTATCTCGACCTTGTCATGGCGTGGAATAAAGGCGTCAATTTCGGATTCCTGAAGGGCTTCGATGCCCGGTGGTTGCTCGTCGCAATCAGCGTTGCCGTCTCGGCGGCACTGGTCGTATGGGCGCGCAACATGTCCGGCTGGGTTGTGCCGCTCGCATCCGGGGCCGTGATCGGTGGTGCACTCGGCAACGCCTACGACCGGGTCGTCTATGGCGCGGTCGCCGATTACATCAATATGAGCTGTTGCTCGATCAATAATCCATATTCATTCAATGTCGCCGACGTGTTTATTTTCGGTGGCGCGATTTTCCTGGTCATCGGTCACGAGGCAGGGAAACGGCATAGGGAATAGACCGTTTAGACGACGTTGGTCGGGTTTCCGGCAACCCACGCCTCGAGATTATCGACCAGCATATCGGCCAGCGTCTGCATCGCCCCGCCGCTGGCCCACGCGACATGCGGCGTCAGCACGAAATTCGGCAGGCGCAGCTGCAGCAACGGATTCTCCGGCACGGGCGGCTCCTTGCTCAGGACGTCGAATCCGGCCCCGGCGATCGTGCCATCCGTGAGCGCCTGCGCGAGCGCCGCCTCGTCGACGAGGCCGCCGCGTGCCGTGTTGATCAGGATGGCGCTCTTCTTCATCGCGGCCAGCTCGCGCGCGCCGATCAGGTTGCGGGTCTGTTCCGTGAGGGGCAGGTGCAGGCTCACGACGTCCGACGTGGCCAGCAGCTCGGCCAGCGGCAGCGGCGTGACGTCCGCATCGGTGACGGGTGAGCGTGAGGCGACGGCGATCTCCATGCCGAACGCGCGCCCGATCTGCGCCACGCGCCGGCCCAGCGCGCCGTAGCCGACGATGCCGAGGCGGCTGCCGGCCAGGTCGCCGATCGGGTGGTCGAGCAGGCAGAAGCGCGTCGATCGTTCCCATCGGCCTGCGTCGACGTCGGCCACGTATGCGCGCAGGTTGCGGCGCACGGCGAGGATCAGCGCGAAGCAGTGTTCGGGTACGGAGACGAGCGAGTAATTACGGATGTTCGCGACG
The DNA here is from genome assembly GCF_056404615.1 of Massilia sp. P2_C2. Lineage (NCBI taxonomy): Bacteria > Pseudomonadati > Pseudomonadota > Betaproteobacteria > Burkholderiales > Oxalobacteraceae > Massilia > Massilia sp. P2_C2. The sequence goes on from NZ_JBFUDR010000069.1 coordinate 7,483, forward strand.
ACGATGCCCCGTTCGCGGCACGCGGCCAGGTCCACGTTGTCCGTGCCGGTGGCGGCCACGGCGATCATCTTCAGGTCCGGCAGCTGCGAGATGGCGTTGGCCCGCAACGGCACCTTGTTCGTGATGGCGATGGTGGCGCCGCGCAGGCGTTCCACGACTTCATGAGGGCTGGTTGCCGGATAGTCGCGCCAGCGGTGCGCGAAGGCGGGTTTTCTGATGGTTGCGATCAGGCTGTCGCGGTCGAGGAAGACAATATCGTGCATGGCAGTCCCGGAACAAGAGGGATGGCCATTGTAGAACGAGGATGAAAAAAAGACAGGGCGTACCCTGTCTTTCGAGGTCGGAGGGGCTTGAGCCGGTTTTGCGCAACCGTTATTTGGCGGCGTCGGCTTTCTGGTCTGCGTGTGCCACGGCCTTGTCGGCTGCGGCGTCCGCCTTGGCTTTGGCGGCTTTCTTGTGTGCTTTTGCTTTCTTCTTGTCTGCGTCGGCCTTGGCGACGGCGACGTCCGCATTCGCTTCGGCGGCTTTCTTCTCCAGCTTGGCGTCTGCCTTCACGTCGGCTTTTTCTTCCTTGGCTTCGGCCTTGGCGGCTTTCTTGTCGGCTTTGACCTCGGCCTTGGTGACCGGCGTCGTCGCCGTGGTGGTTGCCGTCTGCGCGAACGCCGCGGTGGCGAACAGGCCTGCGATCAGGGTAGCGACGATTTTGCTCATGGCGATGTTTCCTTCAGGTCTTTGTTAATCATCGGGACGATTCCCGTACTACTGGGMCAGAAACGCTGCCGCGCCGCGTGCCGTTGACGGTCTTTTACATCCGGTTACAAAGTCCAGAATGCGAGCTTATTGCTGTGTGCTGTTTGACACTGGAAATCATTCCAACCATACTCTGCCCGGCCTATCCGGCCACACCTACAACATCGACGCCAAAAGAGATCGCTCGTGAGAACACAAACCTCCACCATCCGCACCACCCTGACGGCCATCGCGCTCGCTACCGCGGCGTTGGCAGCCCAGGCCGCCGACGCCGTCCACATCGACCCGCAGCGCCTGTCGCAGGACGTCAAGGTCCTCTCGTCCGACGAGTTCGAAGGCCGCGGCCCGAACACCGCCGGCGAGACGAAGACCGTGAATTACCTGATCGAAAAATTCAGGGAAGCTGGCCTGCAGCCGGGCGGCGACCTCGTCGACGGCAGGCGCGGCTGGACCCAGGACGTGCCGCTGGGCAGGTTCGAGATCAAGGGCCCGGTCGCCGTTTCCGTGACGGCCGGCGGTACCACGAAGACTTATACGCAGGGTAACGAAGTCGCGCTGCGCGCCGCCATGACGGGCGCAAGGAACGTCGACTTCAAGAACGCGCCGCTCGTCTTCGTCGGCTATGGCGTGACCGCGCCGGAGCGCAAGTGGGACGATTTCAAGGGCCAGGACCTGAAGGGCAAGCTGGCGGTCGTGCTGATCAACGACCCGGACTTCGAAACGGGCAAGGGCGATTTCGGCGGCAAGGCCATGACGTACTACGGCCGCTGGACCTATAAATACGAGGAGATGGCGCGCCGTGGCGCCCTCGGCACGATCATCGTCCACGAGACGGCACCGGCATCGTATGGCTGGGCCACGGTGAAGAACTCGAACACGAACGTCATGTACGACATCGTGCGCAAGAATCCCCTGGAGGCGCACGCGCCGGTCGAAGCGTGGATCCAGCGCGACGCCGCCGCCGACCTGTTCAAGCGCGCCGGCCTGAATTTCGACAAGCTCAAGAAGCAGGCCCGGACGCGCGCATTCAAGCCGGTGGAGCTGAAGGGCGTGACGATGTCCGCGCACTATGACGTCGATGCGCAGGTGATCACCTCGAAGAACGTGCTGGCGATCCGTCCGGGCAGCGAGCACGCGGACCAGGTCGTGATCTACAGCGGCCACTGGGACCACCTGGGCATCGGCCTGCCGGACGCGAAGGGCGACAGGATCTACAACGGCGCCGTCGACAACGCCACCGGCATCGCCGCGCTGCTCGAACTGGCACGCGCCTATGCAAAGGCGCCGGCACCGAAACGCAGCGTCGTGTTCCTCGCCGTGACGGCGGAAGAGAAGGGCCTGCTGGGTTCGGACTATTATGCGAACAATCCGGTCTATCCGCTGGCGCAGACGGCCGGCGTGATCAACATGGACGCGCTGAGCCCGTACGGCCCGGCACGCGACTTCACGATCTCGGGCAGCGCCAGGCTCGAGCTGCTCGACCGGCTCATCGCGAAGGCCAAGCAGAGCGGCATCAGCTATTCGCCGGATCCGAAGCCGGAAGCGGGCCACTTCTTCCGTTCTGACCACTTCCCGTTCGCCAAGCACGGCGTGCCGGCGATTTCGTTCGGTTCGGGCGAGAACTGGGAGCAGGGCGGCGTGGCCGCGGGCAAGGCGGCCGAGGAAAAATATACGCAGCTCGCTTACCACCAGCCGGCCGACGAATGGAGCGCCGATTGGCCGTTCACCGGCATGGCGCGCGACCTGGGCCTGCTGTATGCCGTCGGGCGCGACCTGGCGGATTCGTCGGCGTGGCCGAACTGGGCCAAGGACTCGGAGTTCCGCGCGGCGCGCGACGCGAGCGCGTCGGAACGCAAATAACGGCCCGGGTATGTCGGCGTTTGGTGGGCACGGGGTGCCCACACTACGATTAGGTTGCCGTAGGGTGGGCTCCCCGAGCCCACCATGCACACCCCAAGAGAGTTAGCTGGCGAACAGTCGCGTCCGCACCATCCGCCTACACTGGCAGGCATCGCTGCGGAGGTGATGCCATGCCCGACCCATTAAAGCTGTACAAGGCCAAGCGTGATTTCAATATCACGGCCGAGCCCAAGGAAGGCGGGGAGGCCAGCGCGGGCTCCCTCACCTTCGTGATCCAGAAACACTGGGCAACCCGCCTGCACTACGATTTCCGTCTGGAACTGGACGGCGTCATGAAGAGCTGGGCCGTGCCGAAAGGCCCCAGCTACGACACCCACGACCGCCGCATGGCCGTGCACGTGGAAGACCATCCCATCTCGTATTCCGACTTCGAAGGCACCATTGCGCCGCACCAGTACGGCGCAGGCAAGGTGATCATCTGGGACAAGGGCACGTGGGAACCCGTCGGCGATCCGCGCCAGGGGTATGCGAAGGGCGAGATCAAGTTCGAGATGCACGGCCACAAGATGCACGGGCGCTGGGTGCTCGTGCGCCTGCGCGGCCACGACGAGGACAGGCAGGAGCCCTGGCTGCTCATCAAGGAAAACGACGAGTACGCCCGTGCCGCTGGCGAATTCTCCGTCGTCGACGAATTCCCCGACAGCGTCAAGGACCTGCCGATGCCCGCAACGGGCGCCGATGCCGGCCAGCCCGCCAGGCCTGCGCGCAAGACCGCTGCAAAATCCGCAGCAGCGAAACCGAAGCGCGGCGCCATGCCCGAGGGCGCGGTGAAAGCCGACATGCCGGAGACGCTGACACCCGAACTGGCCACGCTCGTCGACGGGCCGCCGGCCGACCCGGAAAACTACATCTACGAGATCAAGTTCGACGGCTACCGCATGGTGACGAGCGTGCAGGGCAAGGACATCCGCCTCATCACCCGCAACGGCAACGACTGGACGGACAAGCTGAAGCCGCTGCAGCAGGAAATCCGCCGCATGAAGCTGCCGGACGGCTGGTACGACGGCGAGATCGTCGTGCACGACGAGAACGGCAAGCCGAATTTCAACCTGTTGCAACTGGCGTTCGACGGTTCCAACAGCGCGCAAATCGTCTACTTCGTGTTCGATGTCCCGTACTACAAGGGCTACGACCTGCGCGACGTGCGGCTCGACGCGCGCCGCCCGTTGCTGGAGGAGGTGCTGGCGGCACGTCCGTCGGACGTCGTGCGCTTTTCGGCGGAGTTCGGCACCGACCCGTCGCAACTCGTCGTCGCCGCCTGCAAGATCGGGCTGGAAGGCGTCATCGGCAAGCGCCGCGATTCACGCTACGTGACGCGCCGCTCGCCCGAGTGGATCAAGCTGAAATGCGGCCAACGGCAGGAATTCGTCATCGGCGGCTATACCGATCCCCACGGTGCGCGCACGGGGATCGGGTCGCTGCTGCTCGGGTACTACGACGACAAGGGCGTGCTGCGCTACGCGGGCAACGTCGGCAGCGGGTTCAATGGGGCGTCGCTGCGGCACCTGCGCGCCGTGCTCGAGGAGATGGGAACGGACAAGAATCCCTTCCCGCCGCGCGCCGTGCCGGGCCGCACGAACCACTGGGTCAAGCCGCAACTCGTGGCGGAAGTCAGCTTCTCGGAATGGACGGCGACCGATTCGATCCGCCATCCCGTGTTCCAGGGCCTGCGCAAGGACAAGCCGGCCAAGAGCGTCGTGCGCGAGCTGCCGAAGCACATGCAGGCACAGGAAGCGCAGCCCCAGGAGGATGCACCTGTCGCTGCGAAGCCCGCCCGCAAGCGCGCGGCGAAGACGGCGCCGGCGGCGGAGAACAAACTGCCCGGCAATCTGCCCGCCACGTTCAAGGTCACGCACGGCGAGCGCATGATGGATGCGGAAAGCGGCGTGACGAAGATCGAGATGGTGCGCTACTACGCTCTCGTCGGCGAACTGATGATGGAGCACCTGAAGGACCGGCCGGTGTCGCTCGTGCGCGCGCCCGAGGGCGTCGGCGGCGAACTGTTCTTCCAGAAGCACGTCGTCGACACGAGGAAGATGCCGGGCGTCGTGCAGATGGACCAGGCGCTCGATCCGGAGCATCCGCGCATGACGCAGATCGCGACGACCGAAGGCCTGCTGTCGTGCGCGCAATGGAACGTCGTCGAGATCCACAGCCAGAACGCGACGGGACGGCATTACGACACCCCGGACCGCATCGTGTTCGACCTCGACCCGGGCGAGGGCGTCGAATGGGCCAGGATGCAGGAGGCGGCGCAGCTCGTGCTCGCCTTCCTCCAGGACCTCGGGCTGAACCCGTTCCTCAAGACGAGCGGCGGCAAGGGCCTGCACGTCGTCGTCCCCATCAAGCCCAAGCTCGACTGGGACACCGTGAAGGATTTCTCGCGCGCGATCGTGAACCACCTGGCGAAGACGCTGCCGGACCGCTTTTCCGCCAGGAGCGGCGCGAAGAACCGCGTGGGCCGCATCTTCATCGACTACCTGCGCAACGGCCGCGGCGCGACGACGGTGGCCGCCTGGTCGGCACGCACGCGTCCTGGTCTCGGCATCTCCGTTCCCGTGCGCTGGGAAGAGCTGCCCAGGCTGAAATCGGGCAGCCAGTGGACGGTCAGGACCGTGCACACCCGGCTGGACGAGGGCAATGCGCCGTGGGCCGACTACGACAAGAGCGCCACGACGCTGACCCAGGCCATGAAGACGCTCGGGTTCAAGCCGGGGGCCAGGACGTCGACGAAGTGATCCCTCGAGCGGCGGCGTGGATCGTTCGCCCGCCGCGCACGCTTTTCTGGTTAATTTCATTTGTGTTCCTGGCGATTTTGGTACTTGCGGTTGCCAGGAAGTCGCACGCACAATGCCATCAAGCATGCAGGCGTCCGGACGCTCGCCGGATACCCGCGTGACGACCGTCGTTCGCCAACGCTGCGACAGACACCCGAAAGAAGACCGTGAAACACTTGCCGCTCATCGTCGTCGCCATCCTGATCAGTGCCGTGTTCGGATCGGGCGCCTATTGGGGATCGCAATTGTTCCGTTCGCAGGTCGGACCGGTCCCGGTGGCGACGCACACCGCGTCCGCGCCGCCCGACATCGCGGCGGCCGCGGGGCTGTTCGGTGGCACGCCGGCGGCGGCAACTACCATCGCGTTCAAGCTGAAAGGCGTCATCGAGGATGGCGCCGAGGGCGTCGCGATCCTGGTCGAGGAGGGCAAGCCGGCGCTCGCGGTCGGCATCGGCCAGCAGGCCGCGCCGGGCGTGAAGGTCACGGAGATTCATCAACGCTACGTGCTGCTCGACGTGAATGGCAAGCCGACGCGGCTGGATCTGCCGGACGGTACCGTCGGCCTGGAACTGGTCGCCAAGGCACCGGCCACGCCAGCCACATCGACCGCACCCACCCCACCAGCCGCATCCATCCCAGTAGCGGCGCCGGCCATGCCGGCGACGTCAGTCACATCCGCGCCGCAGGCCGCATCGGGCGCGCCTGTACTCGCCGCCAACGCCGGTTCGACGCCGTCAGCCAGTCAGCCAGCCCCCGCCAGGCCGCCGGGCCTGACCAGTGACCAGATGCGGCAACAGTACGAAGAGCGCCGCCGGCAAGAGATGGAGCAGTTCGAGCGCGCACGCCGGGCCGCCGGCATGGCGGGGCAGGCGTCCGGACGACAGCCGACAACCTGATCGTCCACGCGGTCCCGTTGCCGCGGGCCGCATCGCTGCGCCGCACCGGGCAGCCTCCCGCACTGGGTAGGGTCCTTGCGTTCGCCGACATAGTCATCCCTGCATTTTCATCGACCTCCAGTCGGCCGCATCGGTTGCCTGAGCGGTTCCTCGTCCTCCCGATTATCGATTTTTTCGCGATGAACGATTTATCGATGTACCTTAATAAATATTAATAATTGGACAATTTCATGTGTCACTTTGGTGATTTTGAGAATTGCTGAGGTTCAATGAAAACTCTCACAATGTTTTCGAGGTGAGGTGTTTTCTGCATCTTTACTTCAAAAAACTGCATAACTACATAAAATCACGGAGATATTTTGATGAGAATTCATCAATGTGCCAGGACGCTGCTCGCCAGCGTGTCCGGCGCTACCCTGACTGCCGGGTTGATCGCGGCCCCGGCCCAGGCACAAAGCTATAGCTGGCAGAACGTACAGATGGTGGGCGGCGGCTATGTCGACGGCATCGTCGCCCACCCCGGACAACAGGGGCTGTTCTACGCCAGGACGGACGTGGGCGGCGCCTACCGCTACAACACGGCCACCAGCACCTGGATCCCGCTGAACGACTGGACGCCGTCGGCCAGCAACGACTGGATGGGCGTCGATTCCATCGCCATCGATCCGAACAACGCCAACATGCTGTTCATGTCCGTGGGCGCCTACGACAGCTGGGCGTACGTGCCGGCCGGCGCGATCCTGGTGTCGTCGAACCAGGGCGCCAGTTTCACCGTGCACCAGATGCCGTTCCCGATGGGCTCCAACAACACGGGCCGCGACGCGGGCGAGCGCCTGCAGGTCGACCCGAACAACGGCAACGTGCTGTTCTACGGCACCCGCAACGATAGCCTGCCGACGCCGTACAACAACGGCATGAACGGACTGTGGACCAGTACCGACAAGGGCAGCACCTGGACCCAGGTCGCCGCCGGCAACGCGCCGCCGCTGTCCAGCAACGGCACCGGCGCGGGCATCGTGTTCACGGCGTTCTACAAGCCGTCGCTCGCCAACGGCCGCACGCAGAAGATTCTCGCCGGCGTCTCCGACAGCGCCGCGCCGTCCACGCTGTACGTCAGCAACGACGCCGGTGCCCACTGGAGCGCCGTCAGCGGCGGTCCCGGCTCGACGGCCACCGGCGGCATGTACCCGAACCATGGCCTGGTCGGCGCGGACGGCAACCTGTACATCACCTACGGCAACGCGCCGGGGCCGTACAGCATGACCACGGGCCAGGTATGGAAATATTCGGTCGGGACTGGCGCGTGGACGAACATCACGCCGCTCGTGCCCACGTCCTTGGACGCGTTCGGCTACGACGGCCTGGCCCTCGATCCGAAGAAGCCCGGCACGCTCGTCGTCACGACGGTCGACCGCTACGGCGCCGGCGACACGATGTTCCGCTCGACCAGCGCCGGCAATACGGGCAGCTGGGTGGACCTGAAAGCCAAGGCCACGTTCAGCTGGACGCAATCGCCGTGGGCGCCGTGGGGTCATCCGAATGGCTTCGGCAACTGGATGAACGTGGTCATCGATCCGTTCAACTCGAACAATGCGTTCTACGGCACGGGCGGAGGCGTCTTCCGCACGACCAACCTGACCAATGCCGACAGCGGACTGGCGACCTCCTGGAGCGTCGCCGCCAAGGGCATCGAGGAAACCGTGCCGCAGACGATCGCCGCGCCGACGTCGGGCGCGCCGCTGATCGCCGCGATCGCCGACGTGTGCGGTTTCGTGTTCAACTCGTTGACGACGCCACCGAATTCGATGATTGCCACGACGAGCGGCACGGGCGTCGCGGGCGCCTGCACGTTCGGCAGCGGCATCGACTTCGCCCGGGGCAATCCGGCGAAGATGGTCCTCGTGGGCACCAACCCGTACGCCAGCACGGTGCCGGTCGGCGTGATCTCGACTAATGGCGGTTCCAGCTGGACCGCGTTCCCGACGCTGCCGGCCGGCATGAAGAAGGGTGAAGGTTCGGTGGCCCTCAGCTACGACGGTACAGCCATCGTCTGGTCGCCGCATACGGACGACAACCTCGCCCCGGTCTACACGACGAATGGCGGTACTTCGTGGACGACCATTTCGTTCTTCGGCAATACGCTGCCGGTCGGCTCGAAAGTGCTGTCCGACGGTGCGCAGAATGTCTTCTACGCGTGGAAGGCCGGTACGACGAATTTCTACGTCGGCAACGGCGCCGCCAGCTGGTACCAGGCGCCGGCGCTGCCGGCCTCGCCGACGCAGATCAACACCGTACCGGGTCGTGGCGGGGAAGTGTGGATGGCGGCCGGCACGGGCCTGTACAAGAGCACGAACTCGGGTTCGTCGTGGAATGCGCCGATCACGATCAGCGTGGCCGGCAACGCGTTCACCCCGACGTCGATCGGCTTCGGCAAGGCCGCGACCGGCGCCACCTACCCGGCCATCTACACGGGTGGGCAGTTCGCCGACGGAACGACCGGCCTGATGCGTTCCACCGACGGCGGCGTGAACTGGGTGAAGATCAATGACGCCAACCACCAGTGGGGCGGCATCGCCCAGGTCGTCGGTGACATGCGCACGTTCGGTACCGTGTACCTCAACATCAGCGGCGGCATGGGCCGCGGCATCGTCTACGGCACGTCGGCGAACTGACGTAACGGCACCCCTTTCCACCGGCGGCGGGGAGGGGTGTTTTTCATTCATTAACCGGTGCGACAGACACCTGACAGAGACATGAAACACCTGCCGTTCGTATCCTGTTCCACCCTGTTCATCGCAGTATGCGCCTCGGCGGCCTTTTGGGGGCTGCCATGGTTCCAGCCGCCTGCGGCGCCTGCTTTCGCCACCCCGCAGGCTCGCCCGGCACCGCCGGACATCGCCGCCGCTGCGGGCCTGTTCGGCGGAGCGCCGGCCGGTCCCGTCGCCACGGCGTACCAGCTGAAGGGCGTCATCGAGGACGGCCCGGACGGCGTGGCGATCCTCGTCGCGGACGGCAAGCCGGCGCAGGCGGTCGGCGTCGGCCAGGAGGTCGCGCCGGGCGTGCGGGTCACGGAGGTCCACCAGCGCTATGTGTTGCTGGACGACGGCGGCTCGGTCAAGCGTCTCGAGTTGCCGGATGCCGGCATCACGGGCCTGGAGCTCGTCGCGGCGGCATCGACCGCCCAGGCCTCCGCGCCGCTGGTCGCGTCGGTCACCGTCGCGAAATCCGGCGGGGCGATGCCGTTGCCGGCCGCGGATCCCAACCTCGACCAGTCACAGCAACCGATCCTGGTGACACAGCGGGCGCAATATATGGAACACGTCCGCCAGATGCAGGAGCACAGGGCCTCCGGCATCGGACCCGCGGCATTTGGGCCACCACCGGCGGGCTGAACGCTTACTGCGCCACGCGCTCGCTCGGCCCCGGATCGCCCCGTTCGTTGCGGAAGATCGCGCGAACGTTCATCCCGGCCAGCCCCGCCTGCAGCGCGATCAGCGCCCACGCCTCGTCGTGCACGCCCCACACGATCCACAGGAAGTTGCTCGCGATGAAGGTCCAGAAGCCGATTACGCGCTTCTTCGCGTGGCGCGCGCCCACGAGGAATGCCGCCACCAGGGTGACGGCCATCGCGGGCCATTGCAGCAGGTCCAGCAGCGTATCGACGTCCACTCAGGCGGCCTTCCTGCGCCGGGCGGGTGCCGCTGCTTTCGCGGCCGGCTTCGCCGTGGCGCGGGTGGCGGTGGTTTTCTTCGCGGCCGTCTTCGTTGCCGCGGTCTTCGTCGCCGTCTTCGCCGTCGTGGACTTCGCGGCCGTCGTCCGCTTCGTGCTCGCATGCGTGGCCGCGTGCGCGGGCGCCTTGCGCGCGAGCGGCGGCGGCATGTCGTCCGCGTCGTCGTTCTCACGCGCGGGCTTCTTCGCCCTGGCCGGCGGCGGTTCGTCGTCGTCGTCATCCGCAGCCGCAGCCGCGGACTTCGCGGGCTTCTTGCCCAGGCTCGCCTGCAGCAGCGCGACGAGGTCGATGACATTGGTCCTGGCCGGCTTTTCTTCCTCCGGTTCCGGTTCCGTGAGGGTCTTGGTCTGGTTGGCGGCGACCTTCTTCCTGATCAGCGCCATCACGTCTTCGCGGTAGGTGTCGTGGTACTGCTGCGGCTTCCACTTCTCGCTCATGCCATCGACGAGCGCCCTCGCCATCTGCAATTCCTTGTCCGTGACCTGCGCGGCCTTCGAGTCGGCGGCCGGGATCTTCAATTCGTCGGTGGGGCGGATTTCGTCCGGATAACGCAGCGTGTTCAGCACGATCGCGTCGCCCACGCAGACGAGGGCGGCGAGGTGCTGCTTGACGCGGATGACGACGTTGGCGATGCCGATCTTGCCCACTTCGCGCAAGGTCTCGCGCAACAGGGCGTACACCTTGTCGCCGCCCTTGCCGGGTGCCAGATAATAGGGCTGTTCGTAATAGATCAGCGGGACCTGTTCCGCATTGACGAAGGCGAGGATGTCGATCGTCTGCGTCGCTTCCGGGTTGGCGCGGCGCAGGTCTTCGTCGGACAGGACGACGTATTCGCCGTCGCTGTATTCATAGCCCTTGACGATGTCATCCCACGAGACTTCCTTGCCCGTCGCCTTGTTGTAGCGCTTGAAGCCGATCGGCGCGAAGTCGCGCCGGTCGAGCATCGTCAGGTCGAGCCCCTGGTCGCTCGCCGCCGGATACATCTCGACCGGGATGTGCACCAGTCCGAAGCTGATCGCACCTTTCCACATGCTGCGTGCCATGGAGGCTCCTTTCGTGAACGGTTATTCGCCCACCTGTCCCGTGATCGGCAGCACGACGCCGGTCACGTAGCCCGAACACACGTTCGAGGCGAGATAGACGTAGGCCGGCGACAGCTCTTCCGGCTGGGCGGGGCGGCCGAACGTGGTACTCTGGCCGAACTTGGTGATTTCCTCGGGCGACTGGTCGGCCGGGTTCAGCGGCGTCCACACGGGGCCCGGCGCGACGGCGTTCACGCGGATGCCCTTGTCCAGCAGGTTCGCCGCGAGCGACATCGTGAACGCGTGGATGGCACCCTTCGTCGTCGAATAGTCGAGCAGCTTCTTCGATCCCTTCAGGCCCGTCACGGAGCCCGTGTTGATGATGGCGCCGCCGCGCTTCAGGTAGGGCAGGCACGCCTTGGCCATGTGGAAGTAGCCATAGATGTTCGTGCGCATCGTCTCGTCGAAGCGGTCTTCCGTCAGGTCGAGCAGCGATTCGGCATGCTCCTGGAACGCGGCATTGTTGACGAGAATGTCCAGGCGGCCCCACCTGGCGACGATCTGGTCGACCGCCTGCTGGCAGAATTCCATGTCCTTCACGTCGCCGGCCACGGTGACGCATTTCTGGCCTTCGGCCTCGATCAGGCGCTGCGTCTCGGCCGCGTCCTCGTGCTCGTTCAGGTAGAGGACCGCCACGTCGGCGCCTTCGCGCGCGAACAGGATGGCGACGGCGCGGCCGATGCCGGAATCGCCGCCCGTGACGATGGCGACCTGGCCCAACAGCTTGTCGCTTCCCTTGTAGTGCTCGGCCATGAACTTCGGCTTCAGCTCCATCTGGGCTTCGATGCCCGGCTTGGCCAGATGCTGGGCCGGGAAGTCGCCGCTCGGCTGCTGGATGCCGGTCTGGGCCGCGCCACCTGAGCCGGAATCGCCTTTTTGCATGCTGCCATCCTTCTGGTCCTGGCGGTTCTGGATCGCTTTCTGCTTGTTCGCTGCATCGTCCTGTATTGCCATGGTGCTCTCCTTGTGCATGATTCCGCCAGTATTCCCGCGCGCGGGCGCCGCTGACGGTGCGGTTCCACACATTGCGCGCATTTGCTAGGCGTTGCTGGTGCTTTGTGGCAAACTTGTTAGCGTAACAAAGTATCCGAGGGGCGGACGATGGTGCGGCAGACAGGGCAGGAGACAGGGCGGACGGGGATTTACCTGAGTCCGATGGCGCAGCGGCGCGGCGAATTCTCGGAGGCGTGCGCCTCGCTGTTCGCACGCCTGCACCTGGCGGACAGTACCGACGTCGCCGCGAGCCTCGTCGCGCGCGAGCAGCCGGATCTGCTCGTCATCGACCTCGACCGTTTCGAGCCGAGCATCGACCTGGACGCGCTGGCCAACCTCGTCGACCGGCGCGCCGGCGCGCCCACGCTGCTGCTGTGTCCCGGCGCCGGGGCGGCATGGCTGCCGGCGCTGATGGCGCGCGGCCCGGTCGGCTATGCCGTCATGCCGCTCGCTCCGGACGCGCTGTGTGTGCGCGTCGAGGCCGCCCTCGAGCACCGCGGCGCCGGCGCGCCGGCCAGCGACGCTGGATGCCTGCGCGCGCTGCTCGACCTGCGCGCCCGCGTGCAGGCCGCGCTGGAGGAGGCGGAGGACGCCCACGTGCTGGCGGAAGCTTTGTGCGCCGCCCTGTGCGCGTGGCCCGGCGTGCTGCACGCCGGCGTGTTTTTGCTGAAGGAGGGCAACGATTTGCAGTTGGCAGCCCAACAACAAGTGGAGCAAAAGCGGGACGGCCTGCTGCTCGGCGCACTCCTGCAACGCACCGACCGCCTGCTGCAGGCGCCGCTGCGCCACGCATTCCCGGGCCTGCTGGCCGCCGCCGGCGGCACCACCGTGCTGCTGGAAGCGCCGGAACAGACGGGCGAGCCGGCGCTGACGGAGGGGCTGCGCGCCCACGGCGTCGCGATGGCGCTGGGCCTGCCGATCCCGGCCGATGGCCCGGGCGCACCGCGCGGTGCGTTGTCGCTGCTGTTCGGCGCCGCGCGCGCCTTCTCGCTGGAAGAGTGGTCGGCGCTGCACGACGTGACCCAGCTGGCCGCCGTCGGCCTGCGCCTCGCCGCGCTGGGCCAGGAAAACGAACACCTGCTGGCGCGCCTGACGTATATCTCGACGACCGACGCGCTCACCGGCGTGGCGAACCGCCGCCATGGCGAAGAATTGCTGGACAAGGAAATCCGGCGCGCGCGCCGCTACCGCCTGCCGCTCGCGCTGCTCTCGTTCGACATCGACCGCTTCAAGGCCGTCAACGACACGTACGGCTACCCGGTCGGCGACGTCGCGCTGCGCACCGTCGCCGACACGACGCGCGCCGTGCTGCGCGCCAGCGACATCCTCGTGCGCTCGGGCGGCGAGGAATTCCACATCATCGCGCCGCACACCAGCGCCATCGACGGCCTCAAGATGGCGGAAAAGGTGCGCGTGGCGATCGAACAGGCCGCGATTCCGGGCTGCGACCACGTGACGGTCAGCATCGGCGTGGCCCAGCTGGGCGAGCAGGAAAGCGGCGATTCGCTGACCCAGCGCGTGGACGCGGCCCTCGTGCGCGCCAAGCGGGCAGGGCGCAACTGCGTCGAACTGGCGATGCAGTGAGCGGCGGCTGGCTGCCGGCCTGGCTGCGGGCATATCGCCGCGCCGACCTGGCGGGCGACGCGGCCGCGGGCATCATCGTCGCGATGATGATGATCCCGCAGGGGATGGCCTATGCGCTCGTCGCCGGGCTGCCGCCCGTGGTCGGCCTGTACGCCAGCATCGTGCCGCCGCTGCTGTATGCGCTGGTCGGCACGAGTTCCACGCAATCGGTCGGCCCGATGGCGATCATCTCGCTGATGACGGCGTCCGCGCTGGCGCCGCTGGCGTCGCCCGGCGGCGTGCAGTACGGCGTGCTGGCCGCGCAGCTGGCGCTGCTGTCCGGTGCCGTGCTGCTCGCTTGCGGCCTGCTGCGCGTGGGCTTTCTGGCCAACTTCTTTTCGCGTCCCGTGATGAATGGCTTCACGCTCGGATCGGCCGTCGTGATCGCGCTGGGCCAGGTGCCTACGTTGCTGGGCGCTGCGCCGCCGCACGTGCACGGGCCCAGCGCCATGCTCGGCCTCGGGAGCATCGCGCTGCTGCTGGGCGCGCGCCGCGCTCTGGCGCCGTGGCTGGCCCGGCTCGGCATGCCGTACGGCGCGGCCGACGTCGCGGCCCGGCTGGCGCCGATGGCGCTCGTCCTTGGGAGCATTGCGCTCGTCGCCGCGCTCGGTCTCGACCGGCTGGGCGTGCGGGTGATCGGCGCCGTGCCGGCCGGCCTGCCGCGGCTGAACCTCGCCACCTCCGGCGGGCACTGGCAGGCGCTGCTCAAGCCCGCGCTGCTGATCGGTTTCATGAGCTTTTTGATCGCGATGTCGGGCGCACAGGCGCTCGCCCTGAAGCGCGCTGAGAAGCTGTACACGAACCGCGAACTGGTGGGCCTGGGCCTCGCCAACGTCGCGAGCGCGCTGTCCGGCGGGTTTCCCGTGACGGGCAGCCTGTCGCGCTCCGCCGTGAATTTCGCGGCCGGCGCGCGCACGCAGCTGGCGGGCGTGATCACGGCCGGGCTGCTGGCCGGCGCGCTCGTGCTGCCCACCGGGTGGATCGCGCTGCTGCCGCTGCCCGTGCTGGCCGCGACGATCATCGTCGCCGTGCTCGGCCTGCTGGACTGGTCCACGTTGCGCACCGCGTGGGACTACGACCGCGCGGACGCGCTGGCGCTGCTGGCGACGGCCGGCGGCGTGCTGCTGCTGGGCGTGGAGGCGGGCGTCGTGGCGGGCCTGCTGCTGTCGCTGGGGACGATGATCTGGCGCGAGAGCCGGCCCCACATCGCCGTGCTGGGCCGGATCCCGCACACTGAACACTTTCGCAACATCGACCGCTACACGGCCGAGACGGATCCCGGCGTCCTGTTGTTGCGCGTGGACGCCGGTCTGTTCTTCGGCAATATCGAAGCGGTGGGCGAACGCATCGAGGAAGAGCTGGCGGCGCATGCGGGCGCGCACGACCTCGTGCTGGTGCTGTCGGCCGTGAACGCCATCGACAGTTCCGCGCTGTTCGGCCTGCTGGAGCTGAACCGGGCGCTGGCCCGGCGTGGTGTGCGGCTGCACCTGGCCGAAGTCAAGGGACCGGTGCTGGACCGCCTGCGCGCCTCCACATTGTTGAGTGAGCTCAGCGGTCGTCTCTTTTTGAGCACAGCGAACGCCTGGGATGCCCTCGCACGGCACGGCACGTGATTGCAAGCAAATCCCAGCTGTGGCAGGATGGAACCAAGGTATTAGACAAAAGGTGGATACCATGCCGCGCCCCAGTACTATCATTATTCTGCTGACAACCGTTGCTCTCTACATCCTCGGCTTCGCCGCCGCCGTCCCAGCCGGCATCGCCCTGGCCCTGACCTTCGAGCTGGCAGCTTCCAGTCGCGTCACCGACCGCGAACGCAGCCTGCGTCCGGTCCGCGTGGCCCGTACGCTGCGCCGCCGCCGCTGAGCTTCCCGCCGTACAGCCCGCAGTAGCCGTATTGACCGGCCGCGTGCCTGGGCAAACTCCCGATCCCTTTTCCGTTCCCGGTAGGGTGTGTTAGGGCAAAGTTGTAATGTCCGCTTCTAGCAAAGTAGAAATGTCCGCTTTTGCTAGATAGCTCATGCTGTCGATTCTGAATGGTTTGGAGTCGAGTGTGGGCAAAGTCGGGAGCATTACGATGGAGGAGTTGGAGCGCGCCGAAATCATCGCCGCCAGTGTCAGGGGCGAGATCACGGCGGTCATTGCGGCACAGCGCCTGGGGCTGACGACACGTCAGGCACGCCGTCTGCAAAAGC
>NZ_JBFUDR010000070.1:0-23059 GCF_056404615.1 Massilia sp. P2_C2
CCCTACGGCCGGCTTACTCCTGTACGGCGACGACCACGACGGACTTCGCCGGCAGGTGCAGCACCAGCTTGCCGTCGCTGGCCTTCGCCTCGAACGGCGTCGGCGCGACGGCGGCGGGCGCGGCGAACGTGTTGTGCGCATCCATCGCGGCCGCCGTCAACACGGAGCCCGTCGCCCCGCGCGCGCCGGCGCCGCCCACGTCGACCGTGACGTCGGCCTGCTCGCGCGGATTCGTGTTGACGAGCGCGAGATACAGTCTGCCGTCCTTGCCGCGCGCGGCCGACGCGCTGACGGCCGGGATGGCGACGTCTTCATGCGCGTACATGGGGTTGTTCGACAACCTGACAGGCACCGACGCGGCGTCCTGGAACGGCACGTACATGCGGAACACGTGGTAGGTCGGCGTCAGCACCATCTTCGGGCCGTCCGTGCGGATCATCGCCTGCAGCACGTTCACCATCTGCGCGATGGCGGCCATGCGCACGCGGTCCGCGTGGGCGTGGAAGATGTTGAAGTTCAGGGCGGCCACGAGGCCGTCGCGCAGCGTGTTCTGCTGCTGCAGGAAGCCCGAGCGGCTGCCCTCCTCGGCGTCGTACCACGTGCCCCATTCGTCGACGGCGAACATCAGCTTCTTCTGCGGATCGTGCGCGTCCAGCTTCGCGACGTTGGCGGCGATGAAGCCTTCCATGCGCTGCGTCTGGCTCAACGTGGTGATCCAGCGGCTTTCGTCGAAGCCGGTCGCGCCGAATTTGCCGTTCTTGTCCGCGCCGGGCGACGTGTAGTAGTGGAACGAGATGCCGTGGGCACGCACGCCCCATCCGTAGATGTGCTGGCTCAGGTAATCCGTCCAGCCGGTATCGTCGTCGTGGCCGCCGGCGGCGATGAATTGCGTGTCGCCGGCCGGATGCAGGAACGTCGCATAGTGGCGGTAGACGTCCGCATACTGCTCCGGACGCATATTGCCCCCGCAGCCCCACGCCTCGTTGCCGATGCCGAAAAACGCGATCCTGTACGGCGCCGGGTGGCCGTTGCGGGCGCGCAGGCGCGCCAGGCTGGACTGGCCGTGCGACGTCATGTACTCGACCCATTCCGCCATTTCCTGCACGGTGCCGGTGCCGAGGTTGCCGTTGACGTAGGCGTCGGCGCCGAGCTGCTCGACGAGGTCGAAGAATTCATGCGTGCCGACGGCATTGTTCTCGTCGACGCCGCCCCAGTTGGCGTTGATGCGCACGGGGCGCTGCGCGCGCGGGCCGATGCCGTCGCGCCAGTGGTACTGGTCGGCGAAGCAGCCGCCGGGCCAGCGCACCAGGGGCACGTGCAACGCCTTCAGCGCGCCCACGACGTCGTTGCGCCAGCCGCGCGTGTTGGGAATCTTCGAGTCGGGACCGACCCACAGGCCGCCGTAGATGCCGGTGCCGAGGTGTTCGGCGAACTGGCCGTAGACGTATTTGCTGATGACGGGGCCAGGCCTGGCGGCGACGATCGAGGCGCCGACCTGCGCGGCGGCGAAGGCGGATGCAGAGGCGCAGGCTGCGAGGATGCCCAGCGCGAGCGCGCGATACTGGATGCTTTTCATGGGATTCATGGATGTTATGGACGCTCCAGCGAAAAAAGCGGGTACCGCGAAACGGTACCCGCTTTCATGGAGCTGGTCGATCGGAACGAGTAGATCAGAAGGAGTAGTTGAGCTGTGCGGCGAACGTGCGGCCCGTGTAGAACGCGTTATGCAGTTTCATGCCGACCTGTTGCTGCATGTACTGCTTGTACACCTGGTTGGTCAGGTTGGTCATCTGGCCGCCCACACGGAGGTTGTCCGTGATCTTGTACTGGAAGCCGAAGTCGAGCTGGCCATACGCACCACCCCAGGTCGGCAGGCCGTAGTCGACGCTGTATGACTTGCCGACGTTCGGGCTGTCCGGGTTGCGGTCGATGCCATCGTTGCCGGCCGTGCCCCACGAGTTGGTCGACTGCAGGTACTTGCCGCGCCAGCTGTAGGCCAGGCGCATCGACAGCGGGCCCTTTTCGTACAGCAGGTTCAGGTTATACGCGTTGCGCGAAAGGCCGATCAGCGGCATGTCGCCGAACACCCTGCCGTCCGTGTCGCAGCCCTGCAGGTTGCGGACCGTGCTCGCGCCCAGCGTGCCCTTCGGCGTGCACCACTGGCCGGTGACCGGATCGTGATACGTCGTGCTGCTGTCGATGTACGTGTAGTTGGCCGACACGCCCAGGCCGGAGAGCACGCCGGGCAGCTTGTCGAAGTAGGTCTGGAAACCCGCCTCGATGCCGCTGACGCGGGCGTCCTGGCCGTTGACGGGGCCGGTGACCATGAAGTCGTGGCGCTGGCCGGTGACGTCGTACAGCGGGTACACCGTCGTCTGGGCGACGATGATGTCCTTGAGCCTCTTGTTGAACACACCGAACGTCGCCGAGCTGGCGCGGCCGAAATAGTACTCCGCCGTCAGGTCGAGGTTGGTCGCCATGACCGGACGCAGCGACGTATTGCCGCGCAGCTTGCCCGTGTAATTGATCGAGTCGAGCACCGGCGACTGGTTGTCACCCGGCGGCGTGTGCGTCTTGATGTCCATGCCCAGCTCCGTGTACGCCTGCAGCAGGTAGAAGTCCGGACGCGACATGCCCTTCGACAGGCCGACGCGGAACTGCAGCTCGTCGCTGGCCTTCAGGCGCAGGTTCAGGCTCGGCAGCACGCGGGTGTAGGTGCTCTCGAAGGTCTGCTTTTCCGACTGCGCCGGAATGTCCGGCACGCCCGGTTGCAACGGCTTCTTGGGCGGGGTGAACAGCGTGTAGCCGGTCGACTGCGGATTCGTCCGTACGACGCGCACGCCGACGGTGCCGTCGATCGGATAGGCCAGCTTGTCGAATGCGAAGCGCAGCTGGGCATACGCGGCCTGGGTGCGCTCGTGCTGGTCGTTCAGGCCGATCGAATCGCCGAACTTCGGCGGTTTGTGGATGCAGTCGTTGTTGACGCCTTTGGTGGCATTGGATTCGTTGCACAACGTCGTGTAGTACGTCTGCAGGTTCGCGATGGCGTCGACCGAATTGGCCAGCGCCATGTTCGGCACGACCACCGGTGCCGGCATCTGCACCGTGCCGCCGAAGAAGTTGTTGAACTGGTGCAGCCCTGCACCGCTGGAGAAGCGCGGATCGCCCAGGCCCGCGAAACTCGTCAGCGGCTGCCACGACTGGTTACCCACCATCCACCCTTGCGAGATCGGGATCCATTCCGAATCGTGGGTGGACTGGGTCACCGCCGAGCGGTCCGTGAAGCGCACGCCGAAGCGCAGGTCGTTGAGGTAAGGATGGTCGAACGTGTACTTGGCGTCGAGACGCGCCGCGTTCATCTGCGCATCCGCCACGTCGTGGTGCTGCTGGGTAAAGCCCCAGTAATAGTGCGACGGATCGGCCAGGTAAGCCTTCGACGCCGCCTCGAAGGAAACCGACGGTATGTCGCCGCGCAGGTCGATGGCCTGGCCAGGCACCCAGCCGCCCAGGCCGATCGTGTTGTCGTAGCCGTCGGTCGTGGCCTGCGTGTGCTGCAGGTCGGCCTTGAAGGTCCACGCGTCGCTGGCGCGCCACGAACCCGACCACGACACGTCGCGCGTGGCGGAATTGCGGCCGCTCGAGCGCGAGTCCGTGCCGAAACCCAGTCCCGTGCCGAAGCCCGGGCCGCTGTTGGTCGTATCGTGCAGCGTGCCGGTCAGCAGCGCGCCATGGTCGTCGTACGTGGCGCCGGGGTCCAGTTGCAGCGTGGYCGGGTTCGTCCCGCCGAAGTAGGAGTTCTCGTCCGAGTGCTGCTTGTAGTGCGAGCGCAGGAAGGTCACGTACGAGCTGAAGTCGCCCTTCTTCCACTGCAGCGCGCCATACAGGCCGCCGCGGGTACGGTCGAAGGTATTCTGCCCCCAGGTCGCGGACGGCGTGACCCAGACGCGCTGGCCGGGGACGAGGTCGTCGCGCGAGATATACGGGCTGACCGACAGGCTGTCGCTCTGGTTCGCGAGGCGCGAACGCGACACGTCGATCAGGATGCCGACCTGGCCGAATTGCGTGTTCCAGCGGTCGGAGTACAGGGCGGATACGGACGGCGGCGCGGTCTTCTGGCGCAGCGACGAACGGGAGACCTCGGTCGACAGCGCGACCTTGCGGCCCTTGGAATCGAACGGCAGCGCGGTGCGCAGGTTCACCAGGCCGGCGATGCCGCCTTCGATCTGTTCGGCGGACGGGTTCTTGTACACGTCCACGCCCGCCATCAACTCGGGCGGCACGTCCTCGAAGCTCAGCGAGCGGCCGCCATTGGCGGAAAACGCGTCACGACCGTTGAACTCCGAGCGGACCTGGCCCGCGCCCAGGCCGCGGATGGACACGCCGGTGCCTTCGGCCGCAAAATGGTTGATGCTGTCGCCCACGCCCTGCTGCGGATCGACGCGGTTCAGCGTACGGTCGATGCTGACGCCGACCACGCGCTGCAGCACTTCCGTCACCGATTTATCGGGCAGCTTGCCGATGTCGTCGGCGACGATCGAATCGACGATCTCGTCCGCGTTCTTCTTGATGCTCTGCGCCGATTCGAGTGCGGCGCGCTGGCCGTACACGACCACTTGCGTCGGTTCGGTCTGCGCCAGCGCGACGCCGCTCGCCATCAGGGCAAACTGTGCGGCGCCGATGGCGATCGCGGTTTTTCTGATTTTTCTCACTTTGTCAGTCTCCGGTTCGTCAGGATGATGTCGTGACCGAACCTGCCGCGTTGCGCGTCGCGCCCGCTGCCCGGTCGGTCCGTTGCATTCTGATTTCCGGAGTGACACACAGCAATTGTGAAATCCCTCAGTTAATCCACGAAAAAATGGAATACCCCGCGCGTTATTTCGCCAGCAGGTCCACCCCCAGTGGTTCCAGTCGCAGCGTGCCGGTCCAGCGCTTGCCGGACAACACGCCCTGCATTGCGCCATCGATGGCGACCTCCTTGACGTCGCCGGTCGTATTGACGTAGAGCGTGCGGCCTTCCACCGTGCGCGCGTACACGCCGTCCGGTGTCTTCGGCCCCGGCACCAGCCCCAGGCTGGCGTACAGCTGGCGATACAACGGACGCATGAACTGCGGCTGCGCGGGCGTGGCGACGTAGATCGCGCGGCCCTTGCCGAACCGGTTCACGGTGATCGCGGGCGGCGTGCCGTCGACGTTGCTGAAACGCGCCAGCGTCTGCGCCGTCGACGGCTCCACCACCTCGTAATGGCCGATCGAACCCTGGATGTCCTCGTCGCCGATCTTCGCGCGCAGCGTGTAGTTGTTGTAGAACTCGTTGGTGCGCACGCCGAACACGTCGGTCAGGCCGCCCGGCAGCGGGGTGCCGAACCACTGGTTGTGCTCGTCGACCTTGTCGGACCATGCCGTCATGATGGCCGTGCCGCCGTCCGTGACGAATTTGCGCAGGGCGTCGCGCGCCGCCTTGTCCAGCAAATACATGCCCGGCACGATCACGAGGCTGTAGCGACCGAGGTCCTCGTGCCCGATGTTGATCACCGCGACGTCGATGTTGTCCTTGAACAGCGGCTCGAACGCGTTGTGGGCCTGCACCAGGTACGGCGTGCTGAGGTACTTGCTCACCGTGTTGGTCTGCTCCGGCCCGACCGGGTTGGTGGCCTGCATATTGTCGAACGAGTAGGCGATGGCCACCTTCGGCTGCGTCATGCGGGGGAAGCCCAGCTTCTGCAGCTTGTCGAATTCCCTGCCGATGGTCGCGAACTCGCCCAGCTTCCACGACGGGCGGTCATCATGGTCGAGCAGGCCGAACAGCCCCTGCTCCTCGCCGCCCAGGTGGCTGTTGAACGTCCACGCCATCACCGACTGCGCGCCCAGCAGCAGGCCGAAGTGCGCCCACATGCGCGAGCGCCCTTTGGTGCCATAGTAGCCCGGCCCGCCCGCGGTGAATTCGTTGAACCAGATCGGCGTCGTCATGCCGGCCTTCATCATCAACGCCTCGAAGCCGGAGCCGATCGGGCTGTACGGATAAAAGCCCATCGCGCCGTAGTTGGCGTAGCCGCGGTACGTGGCCAGGTAGTCGAAGCCCTTGCGCGACGCGCTGTCCCACAGGTTCGAGATCGCGGGCTTGTCCGGTGCGTTGCGGCGGCGCGCCGCGTCGAGCTTTTCCAGCGTGGCGATCGTCACCTCGGACCAGTAGCGGCGCAGGTCCAGCTGGCGCTCGTACGGACCGGGGCCCTCGGCATACGGCAGCTGCACCTCGTCCCAGTCGCCGACGCGACGCGACCAGCGCTGCGTCGCCCAGGCCTTGTTCAGCGCTTCCAGCGTGCCGTACTTCTTCTGGAGCCAGGCGATGAAGCGCTTGCGGTCCGCTTCCGAATACGAGATGTAGCCGTTGCCGGCCTCGTTGTTGTAGCCGAACGCCAGCACCGCCGGATGGTTGGCGTAGCGCTTCGTGAGGTTGTCGGCGAGCCGCTCCAGCAGGCGCTGGTAATCGGGGGCGGCGATGTTGTCCATGTAGCGCTCGGCGGGCGCGAGGCGCGTGCCCTGCTGCGTGACGACGTCGACGCCGGGATAACGGTGGTGCAGCCACAGCGGCGCCGGCTGTCCGGGGATGTCGACGATGACCTTGATGCCGGCGTCGCGCATCTGGTCCATGACCCAGTCGAACTGCGCGAACTGGAAGTTCCCTTCGGACGGCTCGAAATAATCCCACGACAGATCGCCCATGCGCACGACCTTGAAGCCGGCCTGCTTCATCAGCGCCACGTCGTGCTGGATCTGCGCGCGGCTGCGGTCGACGGGCTGGTAGCAGGTACCGACGAACAGCTGGCCGGCGCCGGGCCAGTTGGGCCGTGCCTCCTCCGCATGGACCGCGCCCGCGGCCGCCAGCGCCAGCGCGCACGCGGCGCAGAATCGTTTCAATGTCATGCTCATTTACCGCCTCCCTGCGCGCGCGCCAGCGTCACCAGCACGACGTCGTTGGCGCGCATCGGCACCGTAAAGTCGAACGCGCCGTTACGGCCCACGGTGACCGTGCGCTCCGTTTCCGGCAGGTCGCGCGTGAGCGCCTGCAACTGCCCCATCTGCTCCGGCGTCAGCGTCTGCGGCGCGCCCATGTCGATATACGCGGTGTACGCATCGTTGGCGCGGTAGCCGGCGCGGTGTACGCGCAGGCTGTACCGGCCGGGCTTCAGGTGGCGGATCCGCAGCGCGGCCGGCGCCGCCGCGGTGGCGGGCACCACGCGGCTGTAGAACGGGCGGTTGCTGACCTTTTGCTCGGGCTGCTGGAAGTCCCACACGAGCGCGGTCACGCCCGCGCCATCGGCCGCCGCGATGGCCTGCGCGTCCTTCAGAGGAACTTCGTTGCCCTGCAGCGCATGCAGGTATTTGTAGGCGAAGTACGCGCTCTTGCGGATGCCCTGCGGGTTCAGCAGGCCGAAGCCGCCCTCGAACGGTTTCGTCGGCGGACCCGGCTCCTCGAACAGGTCCGTGTAGGTCCAGTAGCTCATGCCCTGCACGAGGCCTTGCGTGCCTTTCAGCTTGCTGAGGATGTACGGTGCGCTGATGTAGGAATCGTGCACGAGGTCGCGCGGCGTGTAGCTCGTGCTCCACTCGGTGAAGTACAGCGGCAGGGCGGGATGCTTCGACGCAGCGATCTGGTCACGCACGCGGCGCACGTCGCCGATGATGGCGTCGGGCGACGGCGCCAGCTTCGTATCGCCCTCGCCTTTCTCGTCGAGGAAACCGCCGTCCACGCCATACGTGTGCGTGGTGACGAAATCGACGGCGGCGCCACTGTTCGCCACGTGGGCGAGGAATTCCGGCACCCAGGCCGCGCCCGCGGTCGACGGCCCGCCCACGCGCAACACCGGGTCGATGGCCTTGATGGTGTTCGCGGTCAGGTCGTACAGCTCGAAATACGCCTTCTGGTCGGCGCCTTCCCAGAAGCCGGAGAGGTTCGGTTCGTTCCACACCTCGAAGAACCAGCTGCGCACTTCATCCGCGCCGTAGCGCTGCTCGATGTGGCGGATGAATGCGGCGACCAGGTCCTTCCATTTGGCCGGATCCGGATGCGACGTGTTGCCCGCCCAGTAGAAGATCTGGTTGTTCGACGTCGCCATCGCCTTCGGCGTGAAGCCCAGCTCGACGAACGGCTTGATGCGGCGCGCGAACAGCTTGTCGTACAGTTCGTCGATCTTCGTCCAGTCATACACCGTCTTGCCGTCCTCGACCCGCACGGTCTTCAGCACGTCGTGGAAGATCGCGTGGAAGCGGATGTAGCGGAAGCCGAGTTCGTCGACGGTCGTCTTCAGCTGGGCCATGCTGTCGTCGCGGATCAGCGTGCCGGGATAGTCGGAACCGACGGAGAGGTCGAAGAAACGGTCGATTGGCTTCGCGGCCTGCGCCGTGTCGACGTCGATCGCGCGCGGCGCCGGCGCGGCGGCCCGGGCGGCCTGTGTCGCGGCCAGGCACAGGCAGAGCGCCGCCAGGCAGGTGGTCTGCAGTTGTCTCATGGTTGTCCTTGTGGTGCGGGTGGCCCGCGCATTGTGGCGTCACGCCATCGTGGCCGGCAATGATGAAATCCCTCAGCAGAGCCACGAAAACCGGGAATGGCGGGCGTAAAAAAGGGGCGGCCGCAGCCGCCCCGGAACCCACATGAACGCGGGAGGAGATAAGAGTTACAGCAACAACAAAGCCGCGTGAGGGGCACGACGGCGCATTCTCCGCATCGCAACAYCGATGCGCAACGACACCATTCTACGAACGGGTCGTGCGGGCCGCCATGATGAAATCACTCAGATGGGGTAGGAGAACAATTAGTCCGGAAACGTTGCCGACCCCGCGCGAACTTGCCGTTGGACATTAGCCTGCGTACGCGCCCAAACATTCATACGAGTCATCTAGATGATTTAGTTGACACCCCAAATTTTGTGCAGTACGATGATTTCACGGTTCACGAAGAACTGCCCGGACAAGGAGATAGAAATGATTCATTTCGTGGTGCATGAGGATGGCGACTCGGTGGGGACGGTGGTGGTGGAAGGCGTGCAGGCCGGCGCCGCCCTGAATGGCTGGGTGATGGAACAGGACCGCGTGGTCGAGATGCGCACCGTGAGCGACATCCCGATCGGCCACAAGATCGCGCTGCGCGATCTCGAACCCGGCGCCACCGTGATGAAGTACGGCGTCGACATCGGCAAGGTGGTCGCGCCGATCAAGGCCGGCGAGCACCTGCACGTCCACAACGTCAAGACCAAGCGCTGGTAAGCCGCGTCCTATCCAACAGAGCAAGCAATCGAATTCGCAATCGGAGAAAGCAATGATCAACCAGGACACCACCTTCCTCGGCTATCGCCGCGAAAACGGCCGCGTCGGCGTGCGCAACCACGTCATCATCCTGCCGGTGGACGACATCTCGAACGCCGCCGCCGAGGCCGTGGCGAACAACATCAAGGGCACGATGGCGCTGCCGCACCCGTATGGCCGCCTGCAGTTCGGCGCCGACCTCGAACTGCACTTCCGCACCCTGATCGGCACCGGCTCGAACCCGAACGTCGCGGCCGTGGTCGTGATCGGCATCGAACCGCAGTGGACCCAGCTCATCGTCGACGGCATCGCCCAGACCGGCAAGCCGGTGCAGGGTTTCGCGATCGAACACCACGGCGACCACGACACCATCTTCCGCGCCTCGAAAGCGGCGCGCGAGATGGTCCAGTGGGCCTCCGAGCAGCAGCGCGAGGTGTGCCCCATCGGCGACCTGTGGGTGTCGACCAAGTGCGGCGAGTCGGACACGACGTCCGGCTGCGGCGCCAACCCGACCGTGGGCAATGCCTTCGACAAGCTGTACGGCACGGGCGCCACGCTGGTGTTCGGCGAGACGTCCGAGCTGACCGGCGGCGAGCACCTGGTGGCCGAACGCTGCGCCACGCCCGAGGTGAGGGACCGCTTCATGACCTTCTTCAACCGCTACCAGGACATGATCAACCGCCACAAGACGAGCGACCTGTCGGATTCGCAGCCGACCAAGGGCAATATCGCCGGCGGCCTGACGACGATCGAAGAAAAGGCGCTGGGCAATATCCAGAAGATCGGCAAGAAGTGCAAGGTCGACGGCGTGCTGGACAAGGCGGAGACGCCGGACCACGCGGGCCTGTGGTTCATGGACTCGTCGTCCGCCGCGGCCGAGATGGTCACGCTGTGCGCGGCGTCGGGCTATGTGGTCCACTTCTTCCCGACCGGCCAGGGCAATGTGATCGGCAACCCGATCCTTCCCGTCATCAAGATTTGCGCGAACCCGAAGACGGTGCGCACGATGGCCGAGCACATCGACGTCGATACCTCGGGCCTGCTGCAGCGCGAGATCAACATGGACGGCGCCGGCGACAAGCTGCTCGAATGCATGCTGCGCACCGCCAACGGCCGCCTGACCGCCGCCGAAGCGCTGGGCCACCGCGAGTTCGTGCTGACCCGCCTCTACGAGTCGGCATAAGAACTTATCCCTGCACGCATGAACTGGTTGGGTGGGCACGGGGTGCCCACCCTACTGTTCCAAGCGTCGCCGGCCCGTCAGCGGACGAGGTGCCGCCCGTCCGCGAAATATTCCTTCAGCGCCCCGGTAAAGGCCATGCGGCTGTGCCGGGTGCGTTCCAGCAGTCCGACGCAGCGCTGCGTGGTGACGCCCGGCAACCGGATCACGCGCAGGCACTGGTCCTTATCCCACTGCACATTGGCCAGCTGCGGCACGATCGAGATGCCGAAGCCCTGCCGCACGATTTCGATCATCGCCTCCACCGAGTTGAGTTCGAGCTCGTCGCGCGTCGTCACGCCGACCTGGCTCAGCACCTCCTTGACCAGCAATCCCGTCCAGGTATCCCGGTCGAACCGGATGAACGGTGCCTGCCGCAAGGCATCGAGCGGCGCTTCCGGCAGCTCGAAATGGGGCTGCCGCGGCACGATCAGCACCATCGGCTCGTTGTACAGAAGCGTCCATTGCAGCATCGAGGCGAGCGTGCGCGGCGGCTTCGTGACGATCGCGGCATCCAGCTCGCCATGCTCCACCTGGTAGGCAAAATCGGCCGACAGTCCCACGAACAACTGCACGCGCAGCTTCGGGTGCTCGCGCTTGAGCGTCCACAGCGCATCCGCGAACGAGCCCATCAACGTGGAGACCAGCGCGCCCATCAGCACGCGGCCCGACAATTCGCTCTCGTCCGCATTGACCAGCTCCTCATATTGCGCCAGCAGCCCCTCGATCTGCGGCACGGCCTTGCGGCCCGCCGTATTCAGCACCACCGAGCGCGGACCGCGGTCGAACAGCTCCTGGTTGAGTTCTTCTTCCAGCGCCCGGATCTGCAAACCCACCGCCGCCGGGGTCAGCCCGACCTCCTTGCCGGCCGCCGCAAAGGTGCCGTACCTGGCCACAGCAAGAAACGTCTTGAACGTGCGTATCGATGGCATCAAACCCTCCGGACAGTACTGCGCGAATGCCCTCGATCATAAAGTATTCCTTTATCTCGCACAAATAAAGATTAGCTTTTATTTACCAAAAATGTGGCCGACAATGCATTCATGGCCGAAGCGCAGGCCCCATTACCGAACAGCAGGATCGACATGACAACCCATCTGCAAGTGAAAGTCTGGCGCGGCAAGGAAGAAGGCGATTTCGTCACCTACGACGTGCCCCGCCTCGAAAGCCAGACCGTGCTGGACGTGGTGACCCATATCCAGCGCCACATCGACCCCGGCCTGGCATACCGCTACGCCTGCCGCGTCGGCATGTGCGGCTCCTGCGCCATGACCGTCAACGGCAAGGCGCGCTGGACCTGCCGCACGCACGTGGCCAAGGTGGCCCGCGACGGCAAGCTCGAACTGGCGCCCCTGTCCAACCTCCCCGTCATCAAGGACCTGGTCACCGACATGACCGAGTTCTTCGACAAGTGGGCGCGCGCCAAGGGTAGCTTCAAGGGCGCGCACACCCGCCACGACGAGTTCGCGATGGTCGAGCCGCAGTCGACCATGCGCCTGGCGGCGGACGCCGGCATCGAATGCATCGGCTGCGGCGTCTGCTACGCGTCGTGCGACGTGGTCAGCTGGCGCCCCGACTACCTCGGCCCGGCCGCGCTCAACCGTGCCTGGACCCTGGTGAACGACGTGCGCGACGTCGCCAACGTCGAGCGCCTGCTGGCGGTGTCCGGCGACGCCGGCTGCCACGCCTGCCATACCCAGGGCAGCTGCACCGAGCGCTGCCCCAAGCACCTGGAACCGACCGCGTCGATTTCCGGCCTCAAGCACATCGCCATCAAGGCGCTGAGGAGAACGGCATGAGCGACACCATCGCACAAGCCAGGTTGTGGTACTGGGGACGGATCAGCGCGATGGCGCTGGCTTTCTTCGTCCTCGCACACCTGGCGATCATCATCTACGCCGTACGCGGCGGCCTGACCGGCACCGAAATCCTGGGCCGCACCCACGGCAGCGTGCCCTTCGGCCTGTTCTACGCTTCTTTCGTGCTGGCCAGCGCCGTGCACGCCCCGCTCGGGCTGGCCCGCATCCTGCGCGAAACCGTCATCGGGGAACGCGGCGCCAACGTGGTCGCCGCCCTGTTTGCCGTGCTGGTGCTCGTGCTCGGCATGCGCGCCGTCTATGGAGTGGTGCTGTCATGAAACGAAAGAACGACTTCCGCGCCCGCAACCATCCGGCGTACTGGGCCTTCCTGGTGCACCGTTTTTCCGGGCTCGCGCTGGCGCTGTTCCTGCCGGTGCACTTCTGGGCCCTGGGCCACGCCGTCGAGGGCGCGGCATCGCTGAACGGCTTCATCCACGTCACCGACGCGCCGCTGTTCAAGTTCGGCGAATGGGGCCTGGTGATCTTCCTGGCCGCGCACATGGCCGGCGGCGTGCGCCTGCTGCTGATCGAATTCGGCACGTGGAGCGGCCTGCGCAAGAACCTGATCGCCGTCACCGCCGGCTTCGCAGCAATGATGGGCCTGGCGTTTGCCCTGGCACTGAAATTTTAAAGGAGCACGAGTATGAAGATCGACCTGCCGGCAGTGGAAGAAGCCGCAAAACAGCTGTACATCCGGGCGCTCAAGGTGTTGCCGCCCGATATCAAGGGAGGCTTTGCCCGCCTGACRGAGACGGAAACCGCGCCGCGTGCCCAGGGCATCCTCGCCACCATGGTCCGGAACATCCAGGTGGCCGAGGAGAATGAGAACCTGCTGTGCCAGGATACCGGCGTGCCGATCTATAACATCGAGATCGGACGTGGCGTCGAGGTCGACGGCCATGACCTGAAGCAGGCGATCCGCAAGGGCTGCGAACGCGCCACCCGCGAACACCCGCTGCGCTCGTCGGTCGTGCATCCCCTCACCCGCCGCAACGAGCACACGTCATGCGGGGCCGAGGTGCCGGTCATCCACATCGATTTCACGCCGGAGCCGGACAAGCTCACGATCCAGATGATCCCCAAGGGCAGCGGATCGGAGAACAACTCCTTCCTCAAGATGGCGATCCCGGCCGAAGGCATCGCTGCGATCAAGGAATTCGTGATCGATTGCGTGATCAATGCGGGCGGCAAGACCTGCCCGCCCACGATCGTCGGCGTCGGCCTGGGCGGCACCTCGGACCTGTGCGTGGCGCTCGCCAAGCGCGCGGCGACGCGGCCGCTGGGCAGCCATTGCGCCGATCCGGAAGGCGCCGCGCTGGAGAAAGAACTGTCCGCCGCGGTCAACCGGCTCGGCGTGGGCCCGCAAGGCCTCGGCGGCGACTCGACCGCGTTCGCCGTGCACGTCGAACTGGCGGCAACCCACATCACGATGAACCCCATCGCCGTCAACATGCAATGCCACTCGGCACGCCGCGCCAGCGCGACCGTCACGCCGGACGGCATCACCTACGGATTCTGATCATGGCCCACTACGAACTCACCATGCCCGTGACCGAAGAGCAGGTCCGCCAGCTGCGCGTGAACGACACCGTCACCCTGCAGCAGACCCTGTTCGGCATCCGCGACGCGACCCAGATCCACATGCTCGACCGCGGCCGCGCCACCCGTTTCGACCTGCGCGGCCACGCCGTGATCCATACCGCGCCCAACGTGCGCAAGGTCGAAAAGAGCGCGCAGTATCCGGCCGGCTACGCGCCGGTCTGCATCGGCACCACGACCTCCGACCGGATGGAGCGCTTCACCCGCCCCCTGATGACGCAACACGGCGTGCGCTTCATCGTCGGCAAGGGCGGCATGCGCCAGGGCTCGCTCGACGCATTCCGCGAACTGGGCGGCGCCTACCTGGCGATCGTTGGCGGGACCGCGGCGCTCGAGACCACCTGGATCGAGCAGATCGAAGACGTCGACCTGGACGACCTGAATCCGGAATCGCTGTGGAAGTTCAGGATCCGTCAGTTCGGCCCGTTGCTGGTGGCGATGGACAGCCACGGCAACAGCCTCTACACCGATATCAAGGCCGACGTGGAACGGCGCCGCGCCGACGTGCTGGCCAGCCTGGGAGTCCACCAATGAAACCGATCAAACGTATCCAGACCGACATCCTGATCCTCGGTTCCGGCGGCGCCGGCCTGTTCGCCGCGCTGCACGCGCACCAGGGCAATCCGGGGCTGTCGATCACGGTCGCCGTCAAGGGATTGCTCGGCAAATGCGGCTGCACCCGGATGGTCCAGGGCGGCTACAACGTCGCGCTGGCCGAAGGCGATTCCGTCGAGCGCCATTTCATGGACACGATCGAGGGCAGCAAGTGGCTGGCCAACCAGGAACTGGCCTGGACGCTGGTCACCAGGGCCGTCGAACGCATCCACGAACTGGAGAACGAACTGGGCTGCTTCTTCGACCGCAATCCGGACGGCACCGTGCACCAGAAGGCGTTCGCCGGCCAGACCTTCGACCGCACGGTGCACAAGGGCGACCTGACCGGCATCGAGATCATCAACCGCCTGTCCGAACAGGTGTGGGCGCGCGGCATCCAGCGGCTGGAAGAATACCGCGCGGTCGAACTGATCCGGACCGCCGACGGCAAGGCGCTGGCCGGCGTGCTGATGATCGACATGCGCACCGGCGAATTCGTGTTCGTGCAGGCCGCGGCCGTACTGCTGGCCACCGGCGGCGGCCCGACCATGTACAAGTTCCATACGCCCTCGGGCGACAAGAGCTGCGACGGGCTGGCGATGGCGCTGCGCGCCGGGCTGCCGCTGCGCGACATGGAGATGGTGCAGTTCCACCCGACCGGCCTGCTGGCCGGCACCCACACCCGGATGACCGGCACGGTGCTCGAAGAAGGCTTGCGCGGCGCCGGCGGCTACCTGCTGAACGGCGACGGCGAACGGTTCATGTCCAACTACGATCCGCGCGGCGAGCGCGCGACCCGCGACATCGTCTCGCGCGGTATCTACGCCGAGATGCGGGCCGGCCGCACCAGCCCGAACGGCGGTGTCTATATCCAGATGTCGCATCTCGGGCCGGACAAGGTCCGCAAGCAGTTCAAGGGCATGGTCGAGCGCTGCGGCGACTGTGGCTTCGACCTGGCGGCCGGGCGCGTCGAGGTAGTGCCGACCGCCCACTACATGATGGGCGGCGTGGTGTTCAAGCCGGACTGCACGACCGAGCTGGACGGCCTGTTCGCAGCCGGCGAAGACACCGGCGGCGTGCACGGTGCCAACCGGCTGGGCGGCAACGGGGTGGCCAATTCGACCGTCTTCGGCGGCATCGCGGGCGCGACGATGGCGGCCTGGGCCACCCGCAACCCGGGCTTGCGCGAGCCGGACGAGGCCGCCATTGCGCGCAGCATCGCCGACCACGAGTTGCCGTTCGCGCACGAACCGGTCTCGCGAGACCCGGGCGACCTGCACGCCATCCGCGAGGCGCTGTACGAATGCATGTGGCTGGACGTCGGCATCCTGCGCACGGCCGAAGGACTGCAGCGCGCCCAGCGGCGGCTGGCGGACCTGGAAGCGCAACTGCTGCGCACCGGCATCCCCGCCGGCGACCGCGCGTACAACCTGAGCTGGCACGACTGGATGAACCTGCGCAGCCTGATCGCGGTGAGCCGGGTGATCGCGTCCGCCGCATTGCTGCGCGAGGATTCGCGCGGTGCCCACTACCGCGAAGACTTTCCGTCGCCGGGCAACCTGGCCACGTCCAGCTTCACCGTGACCCGCATGCGCGACGGCACGCTTGGCCTCGTGCGCGAGCCCGTCCGTTTTGAACGCGTGCGCCCCGGTGAAACCATCCTGCAGGACGAACCGGCGGTTGCCCCCTGAAAACATCGACCATACACATAAATCATTTAGGTCATATAGTTGAATTTTGATCCAGACTGGACTACCATGGAATCGTCATGACCCTGATTCACGGGGTAGCCACTACAGACAGGCGCACAGCGCCAGCCCCATCAGCCCTTTATTGGAGGAGACATCCAATGCAACTCAAGTCCATCCTGTCGTATGCCGTTGGCGCCACCCTGCTGTCCGCGACGTTTTCCGCGAGCGCGGAACCGAAGGAGCTGAAGATTGCCGAGCAGTACGGCATCAGCTACCTGCCCCTGATGATCATGGAGGACCAGAAGCTCGTCGAGAAACACGCGAAGGCAGCCGGTCTCGCCGACCTGAAGGTCACGTGGGCCAAGTTCGCCGGCGGCAACGTCATGAACGACGCCCTGCTGTCGGACAGCCTGCACTTCGCAGCCGGCGGCGTGGCACCGATGGTCACGTTATGGGCCAAGACGCGCGGCAATTACGACGTCAAGGCGGTCGCGGCCCTGAATTCCATGCCGTTGTACCTGAACACCCGCAACCCGAACGTCAAGACCATCAAGGACTTCACCGACAAGGACAAGATTGCCTTGCCGGCCGTGAAGGTCTCGATCCAGGCCGTGACCTTGCAGATGGCGGCCGAGCAGGCGTTCGGCGCGGGCCAGCAGAACAAGCTCGACCGTTTCACCGTGTCGATGAGCCACCCGGACGCGCAAGCGGCGCTGCTGTCGGGTACGAGCGAGGTCGATGCGCACTTCAGCTCGCCGCCCTTCCAGTACCAGCAACTGGAAGAGCCCGGCATCCACAAGGTGCTCGACTCCTACCAGGTGCTCGGCGGCCCGGCCACCTTCAACCTCGTCTGGACCACCAGCAAGTTCCGCAACGAGAATCCAAAAGCCTATGCCGCGTTCACCAAGGCTCTCGACGAGGCGATCGCGCTGATCAACAAGGACAAGAAGTGGGCAGCCGAGGCCTACCTGCGCATCTCGAAGGACAAGGACACGGTCGAGGACATCGTCAAGATGCTCAACGATCCGGGCGTGACGTACACCACCACACCGCAGAACGTCATGAAGTACGCGGATTTCATGAACAAGATCGGCTCCATCAAGGCCAAGCCGGCTTCCTGGAAGGACATGTTCTTCCCCAATGTGCACCAGGTTCCGGGCAGCTGACGCTGCATCCAGGTACTTGGAACCTATCTCGGTAGGGTGGGCACCCCGTGCCCACCAAACGTATGCGTCGCGGTAACGCATGGTGGGCACAGGGGTGCCCACCCTACTGGGATAGATTCGTACTCATAGATCACAGCCAGGCAAAGGAAGAGAAGTCATGGATATGAATACCCAGCAAGCCGATCTCCGTCCACTGTTGGACGTGCGTGACGTGACGCTGCAATACAAGACGAAGGCCCATCTGGTGACGGCAACCTACCGCGTCAATTTCCAGGTCTTCAAATCGGACCGTTACGTGCTGCTGGGGCCGTCGGGCTGCGGCAAGTCGACCCTGCTGAAAGCGGTGGGCGGCTACATGACGCCCACCGAAGGCGAGATCCGCCTCAAGGACAGGCTCATCACCAGGCCGGGACCGGACCGGATGATGGTGTTCCAGGAGTTCGACCAGCTGCTGCCGTGGAAGACCGTCAAGGAGAACGTGATGTTCCCCCTGTGCTCGACCGGCAAACAGTGCGGCAGGGCGGCCGAAGACAAGGCCATGCAGTACATCGAAAAGGTCAACCTGGCCAAGTTCGCCAACCACTATCCGCACATGCTCTCGGGCGGCATGAAGCAGCGCGTGGCCATCGCCCGCGGCATGGCGATGGAACCGGACGTGCTGCTGATGGACGAGCCGTTCGCCGCGCTCGACGCCCTCACCCGCCGCAAGATGCAGGACGAGCTGCTGCAACTCTGGGACGACACGCATTTCACCGTGCTGTTCGTCACGCACTCGATCGCGGAGGCGATCAAGTGCGGCAGCCGGATCCTGCTGCTCTCGCCCCACCCCGGCCAGGTCAAGGCGGAACTGGCCAGCACCCCGCGCGACTGCGTCGACCCCAAAGCCGCCAAGGACCTCGAGCACGAGATCCACAAGATGCTTTTTGCCGACACCATCGAAGAGAAGGAGATGCATCATGTCTAAGGACGCCATCCTGCAATCGCGCCCGGCCATCCATCGCGAACCGCTCGATTCCGCCAATTTCGGCGTGGTCGAGAAGCCGCTCTCCACCTTCGAAAGGCTGTACAACATCGGCTGGCTGCGCAAGACGCTGATCCTGGTGGTGCTGATGGTGGCGTGGGAAGGCGGCGCGCGCCTGCTGCACAACGAGCTGCTGTTCCCGACCTTCGTCGCCACCGTCGATGCGCTGTTCAGGGGCCTGACCAGCGGCGACCTGCTGGTCAAGATCTGGGCCTCGCTCAAAGTGCTGCTGATGGGGTATGGCGTGGGCATCGCGCTCGCGGCCACGCTGACCGCGATCGGCATCGCGTCGCGCATCGGCACCGACTTCCTCGAAACGCTGACCTCGATGTTCAACCCGCTGCCGGCGATCGCGCTGCTGCCGATCGCCCTCATCTGGTTCGGCCTCGGCAACGGCAGCCTGGTCTTCGTGCTCGTGCACTCGGTGGTGTGGGCGGTCGCGCTGAATACCCATTCGGGCTTCCTCGGCGTCTCGAACACGCTGCGCATGGTCGGCCGCAACTACGGCCTGGGCGGCGCCCAGTACGTCCTCAAGATCCTGATCCCGGCCGCGTTTCCCAGCATCCTCACCGGGCTGAAGATCGGTTGGGCATTCGCGTGGCGCACGCTGATCGCGTCCGAGCTCGTGTTCGGCGTGAGCTCCGGATCGGGCGGCCTTGGCTGGTTCATCTACGAGAACAAGAACCAGCTCGAGATTCCCAACGTGTTCGCGGGGCTGCTGACCGTGATCCTGATCGGCCTGATCGTCGAGAACCTCGTGTTCAACACGGCCGAGACCCATACCGTGCGCAAGTGGGGCATGCAGGCCTGACCGGAGAACATCATGCACATCACGATCTGCGAATTCATGGACGAGACGTCCGTGGACAACCTCAGGCAACGGTTCGACGTCACATATGACGCCAGGCTGGTCGACCATCCGCAGGACCTGGCACGCGCGCTCGCAGGCGCCGACGCGCTGGTCGTGCGCAACCGCACGCAGGTGAATGCCGCACTGCTTGCCGCCGCCCCGCAGCTGCGGGTGGTCGGACGCCTCGGCGTCGGGCTCGACAACATCGACGTGGCGGCGTGCGAAGGGCGCGGCATCGCGGTGATCCCGGCCACCGGCGCCAACGCGCTGGCCGTGGCCGAATACGTGATCGCCACCGGCATGATGCTGCTGCGCGGCGCCTACCTGTCCAGCGCCGCCGTCGCGGCCGGACAGTGGCCGCGGCCGCAGCTGTCCGAAGGCCGGGAGACCGCGGGCAAGACGCTCGGACTGGTCGGCTTCGGCGGCATCGGCAGGCTGACGGCGCAACTGGCGCAGGCGCTCGGCATGCGCGTGCTCGCCTACGACCCGATGCTGGACGCCGGCGCGGACGTGTGGCGCGCAACGGGCACGACATGCAGCACGCTCGACGACCTGCTGCGCGCTGCCGACGTGGTCTCGCTGCACGTGCCGCTGACGGACTCGACCCGCAACCTGATGGATGAACGCCGCATCGGGCTGATGAAACAGGGCGCGGTGCTGGTCAACACGGCGCGCGGCGGCATCGTCGACGAAGCCGCACTGGCCCGGGCGCTGCGCGCAGGCCGGCTCGCCGGTGCGGCGCTCGACGTGTTCGAACACGAACCGGTGCCGGCCGGCTCGAACCTGGCGGACGTGCCCAACCTGGTCCTGACGCCACACATCGGCGGCGTCACGCGGGAATCGAACGAGCGCGTGAGCGCCATGATCGCCGAACGGGTCGCACAGCGGCTGCTCGGCCCCACCACCACCGAGGAGCAGCCATGGCAACACGTAGCATAGCCGACCTGACCCGGCTCGCGGCCGATGCGCTGCAGCGCGCCGGCGCGAACGCCAATATGGCCCAGGCGACCGCGACCGCGCTGGTCGCAGCGGAGGCACAAGGACTCGCTTCCCACGGCCTGTCGCGCGCCCCGCAGTATATCGGGCACCTGAAGCGGGGCCGCGTCAACGGCGACGCCATCCCGAAAGTCAGGCAGCGCAAGCCGGCGGCCCTGCTGGTCGACGCCCAGGAAGGCCTGGCGTTCCCGGCCTGTGCGGTGGCCGTGCGCGAGGCGATCCGCTCGGCGCGCGACTGCGGCGCCGCGTTTGCCACGGTCACGCACAGCCACCACTTCGGGGCGGCGGCTTATCATCTCGGGCCCGTGGCGCAGGCCGGCATGGTCGGCCTCGCGTTCGGCAATTCGCCCGCCGGCATGCCGGCCTGGGGCGGCAAGCGCGCCCTGTTCGGTACCAATCCGATCGCGGCCGTGTTCCCGCGGCGCAGCGCCCCGCCGTTGGTGATCGACCTGTCGCTGTCCGAGGTGGCGCGCGGCAAGTTGATGGTGGCCGCCAAAAAGGGAGAGCAGATCCCGCTGGGCTGGGCGCTGGACAGGGACGGCAACCCCACCACCGATCCGCAGGCCGGCCTGGAAGGGATGATGATGCCGGCGGGCGGGGTCAAGGGGGCGATGCTCGCCCTGGTGGTCGAGCTGCTGTGCTGCGCCCTGGGCGGTGCCGCCTTCGGTTTCGAAGCGGATTCGTTCTTCGTCGAGGAAGGCAACCGTCCGCGCATCGGACAGGCCTTCATGGTGATCGATCCGGCCGCGCTCGCGGGCAACGAGGTGTTCCACGAACGTATCGAGACCCTCGTCGCGGCCATGCTGATCGACCCGGACGTCCGGCTGCCGGGCCAGCGCCGCGATGCGCTGGCGCAGAAGGCCAAGGCCGACGGTATCGACGTGCCGGACGCGCTGCTGAACCAGCTGGAAGAACTGGCCCGTTCGTAAGCCTCCCACCATGGCATTCGGAACAGAAACGGTCGTGCTGCTGGCGCTCATCGTCATGCTGGCCTACACGGTATTCGGCCTGACCGGGTTCGGTTCGTCGATCACCGCGATGCCGATGATGGTGCAGCTGATCCCCCTGAAGGTCGCGGTGCCGCTGATGCTCGTGTTCGATCTCGCCGCGGGTCTCCTGGTCGGCCTGAAGAACCGCAAGGTGGTCGACCGCAAGGAGCTGATGCGCCTGGTGCCGTGCATGCTGGCCGGGATGGCGGTCGGCGTGGTCGTCCTGGTGAAGGCGCCCGAGCACCTGCTGTTGCTGGTGCTCGGCCTCTTCATCCTGGCCTATTCGGCGTGGAGCCTGCTGCTCAAGCGCGAACCCAGGCCCATCGGCGCCAGCTGGTCGGCGCCGCTGGGCATCGTCGGCGGCATGTTCACCGCGATGTTCGGCACCGGCGGGCCGATCTACACGATTTACCTGACGCGCCGGCTGGACGACAAGGCAGTCCTGCGTGCGACCATCAGCTCGCTCATCTTCATCAGCGGCCTGTCGCGGCTGGCCCTGTTCTCGTCGGCCGGGCTGTTCAGGCAGAACTCGGTGCTGATGCTTGCGGCGCTTTTACTGCCCTGCGCAATGTTGGGGCTGTTCGTCGGCAACCAGCTGCATGCGCGATTGCCGGCGCAGCGGGTCGTGCAGGCGATCTGGGCTATCCTGATCATGAGCGGGACTGGGCTGGTCTTAAAAAACATCTGATGCGATCGGCATGTCCAGCCTTTGTTTGACGGCTTCATGTTCCCTGCCGGCTATTGAAGAGGCGGTTGTACTTCCCGTAGAACCTTGTACCATTGAATTGGCATTAACTGGCGAACAGTGCTGTTCGCCGTCGCGCCATCGTCGGTGCACGGGAAGTCGGGAAGGAGATTTAACATGCGTAAATCAATGGCATTAGCGCTGGCCCTGCTATTGGGCGGTTGCGCAACGCAAGCGGAGCGGGCCGCGCAGCAGGTGCGCGAAGTGGACGACATGATCGCGGTCTACGGTCCGGCGTGCGAAAGGCTGGGAAATACCCGCGACTCCGAGCAGTGGCGCTCGTGCATCCTCACGATGGACACCAAGCGTGCCATCGAGCGCTACCGGACTACGCCAACGACAACCTCGTGCTTCGGACATCGCGGTTTCTTTAACTGTTCGACCTTCTAAAGAGTGCGGCCCATGGGCCAGGCGCAACTTCGGATCGATTCCTGCCGATCAGTGATGGACTGATTTCGGTCATTATTAGTCGTTGGACGTAGGCGTCGGAGATGACGAGTAGTCCTCCCCAATTTTGAGTAAACTCGGACGAGGATTGCTGCAGGAGTCGCTGCTATGAAACGCTTGATGTTGCCCGATGCTGAGCGTCGGACACTGCGGGATATGGGGATTTTCCATCCTCATCCACGGACTCGGATGCGTCTGCCGGGGCCTGACCGCTGACGGAACGTCCGAAACCGGTCGCCCGTTGTCGTACACTGAACGACCGGCCTGCCGGTCGGCGGTGTCGAGTTCTGCCAGGTAGCGCGAGATATTGGCTTCGGTCTCATCCCGCTTGGCGCCAGCGAATACCAGCAGCGGCACCGAAATACCGCTGCAAGGCTCACGCGAGATCGAAGATTACATGGGACTGAACGTCAACCTGAACACTGCGTTTGTGCCATGCATGCGCCATATGCCTGGCCATAGGCCTGGCCATAAGCCGACCAGGCGGCCGCCGCGACATTTGAGAAACAAGTATCTCGGTTTGGCCCCGGCGCCATTTGGTAACAAATGCCATACTGTTGCGCATAGGTTTGGGAATATGCGT
>NZ_JBFUDR010000071.1:0-22799 GCF_056404615.1 Massilia sp. P2_C2
CGTTCAATCTGAGCCAGGATCAAACTCTTCAGTTTAATTCCTGTTTTTGCCATCGGCTTTCGCCAACAGCAGATCGCTCACTCAAAATACTGACCGTCACTCATTGCTGAGCAACGTATTTCTTTTGCGTGAACATTTGATAATTTAAGCATTCAGCAGCCACTTACGCGACTGCTGGCACCTCATCAAACGCCCACACTTATCGACTGTTTATTGTTAAAGATCGGTATTCGGTACTGCCTTGCTGCACTTGCGAATCGTTTTGTTCGTCAGCAGCAGAGAAGTGAGATTATGCAGTGTTTCGCGATGTTCGTCAACTTCTTTTTGCCTCCGCCGAAGCGTTCAGAACCGTTTGACGGCCTGTCGTTTTCGACGAGGGACCAAATGATACCAGCGCCGCATACCGGCCGCAAGTCCCGCTACAATGGACGCTTTGCCGTCCTCCCCGCACCGCCATGACCATCCTGCTCGCCACCCTCAACGCCCGCTACGCCCACGCTTCGCTCGGCCTGCGCTACCTGCTGGCCAATATGGGGCCGCTGCAGGAGCAGACGAGCCTGATGGAATTCGTCATCGGCGCCAAGACCACCGAAGTCGTGGAACGCCTGCTGGCGAAGAAGCCGCGCATCGTCGGCTTCGGCATCTATATATGGAACGTCGAGGAGACGACGAAGGTCGTCGCGATGCTCAAGCGTGTGGCGCCCGAGGTGACGGTCGTGCTGGGCGGCCCCGAAGTCTCGCACGAGACGGGCGAGCAGGACATCACGCGACTGGCCGACTACGTCGTCACGGGCTGGGGCGACATCACCTTCCCGAAACTGTGCGGCGAGATCCTGCACGGCCCCAAGCCGATCATGAAGGTGCATGCGGGCGTGCAGCCCCCGATGGCGGAAATCGCCCTGCCCTACTCTTTATATAGTGACGAAGACATCGCCCACCGCACGATCTACGTGGAAGCCTCGCGCGGCTGCCCGTTCAAGTGCGAGTTCTGCCTGTCGTCGCTGGACAAGACGGCGTGGCCGTTCGTCATCGATACCTTCCTGGCGGAGATGGAGACGCTGTACCAGCGCGGCGCCCGGTTGTTCAAATTCGTCGACCGCACGTTCAACCTGAACGTCAAGACGAGCCAGCGCATCATGCAGTTCTTCCTCGACAAGATCGCGGCGAACCCGGACGATCCGGTCTATGCCCACTTCGAACTGGTGCCGGACCACCTGCCGGAAGCCCTGAAAGCGACGATCGCCCAGTTCCCGCCCGGCGCCCTGCAGTTCGAGATCGGCATCCAGAGCTTCAATCCGGACGTGCAGACGCTCGTGAGYCGGCGCCAGGACAATGCCAGGGCGGCCGCCAACATCCGCTGGCTGATGGCGCATTCGCACGCGCACCTGCACGTGGACCTGATCGCCGGCCTGCCGGGCGAGGACGTCGAATCGTTCGCGCGCGGCTTCGACCAGTTGGCGGCCCTGGGCCCGCACGAGATCCAGTTCGGCATCCTCAAGCGCCTGCGCGGCACGCCCATCATCCGCCATACGGAGCCCTACAAGATGGTGTACGACCCGTATCCGCCGTACACCGTGCTGGCCACGGACCGCATCGACTTCGGCACGATGCAGCGGCTCGTGCGCTTTGCCCGCTACTGGGACCTGGTCGCGAACTCCGGCCGCTTCGCCCATACGGTCAAGGTGCTGCTGGGCGACAGCCCGTTCGCCAACTTCATGGCGTTCTCGGACTGGATGTACACGCAGCTCGATGCGACGCATCGCATCGCCCTGGACCGTCTCGCCAGGCTGGTACAGGCCTGGCTGCAGCTGCGCGGGATGCCCGCGCACGATGCGGCCGCCCTGATCGCGAGCGATTATGCGGGCAGTGCGCACAAGCCGGCGGACAAGTCCGCGCAGGCGAAACCGGCAGCCGCGCCCGAACGGCAGGTGCGCCACCTCGCCGCGTAAAGACAGACCAACCTGTCCAACACGGTAACGTAGCGCCGGTGGCGGCAGTTGCGAATCTCTTTTACACTGCCGCAATGCGGATTGAAAATGCGCCAACATTAACCATCGAGCGGCCCAACCCGGAATCCGGGGCCACGGGCGCGGGGCAATCCGTGGTGGCGCGCGGCGTCTGGCAGGTGCACGCGTTTTCCCGGCGCGGCTTCAAGGACATCGAAAAGACGCTGAAGGCCTTCGCCGGCAAGCCGGTTGCCTGGGACCTGTCCGAGATCGCCAGCCTCGATCACATCGGCGCCCAGCTGTTCTGGAATTCCTGGGGCAAGCGCCGTCCCGAACAGCTCAAGCTCGACCCACGCCAGCAGGAACTGTTCGAACGCATCGAAAAATCCGGCCAGATCGAATTGCCGCGGTCCCGCAAGAGCCACCTGCAATGGGTGATCACGCTGGGCGGCGGGGTGCTGAGCTTCTTCGAGCACATGCGCGGCGCCATCACCCTGATCGGCCAGGTCGTGCAGGACATCGGCCGCTTCCTGCGGCATCCGCTGTCCGGCCCGTGGCGCGAGGTGTCGGCCAACATCTACCACTCCGGCTTCCAGGCGCTCGGCATCACGGCGCTCGTCGGCTTCCTGATCGGCGTCGTGCTCTCGTACCTGTCGGCGCAGCAGCTGCGCATGTTCGGCGGCGACATCTACCTCGTCAACATCCTCGGCATGAGCATCATCCGCGAGCTGGGTCCGCTGCTGGCGGCGATCCTCGTCGCCGGCCGCTCCGGCTCGTCGATCACGGCGCAGCTGGGCGTAATGCGCGTGACGGAAGAACTCGATGCGATGCTCGTGATGGGCATCTCGCACGGCTACCGCCTGATCATGCCCAAGGTGGTGGCGCTCGCGCTGGCGATGCCGCTGCTCGTCGTCTGGACGGATGCGATGGCCCTGATCGGCGGCATGGTCTCGGCGAAGATCGAACTGGATCTGACGATGCGCTACTTCGTGCAGAAGCTGCCGTCGGCCGTGCCGATCGTGAACTACACCATCGGCCTGGGCAAGGGCGTCGCGTTCGGCATGCTGATCGCGCTGGTGTCCTGCCACTTCGGCCTGCGCATCCAGCCGAACACGGAAAGCCTCGGTCGCGGCACGACGACCTCCGTGGTCACGGCGATCACCGTCGTGATCCTGGCCGACGCCGTGTTCGCGATCGTCTTCTCGGGGGTGGGCTTCTGATGGAGACTGCGAAAGGCGAACGCGCACCGCAGCAACTGAACCGCAAGCCGGAGGAAGACGTCGGGCCGCCGGTGGTCCGGATCCAGAACCTCTGGACCCGTTTCGGCCGCACCGTCGTCCACCAGGACCTGAACCTCGACATCTATGCCGGCGAGATCCTGTCCATCGTYGGCGGCTCGGGCACCGGCAAGACCGTGCTGCTGCGCCAGATGCTGGGACTGGAGCGGCCGGCCAGCGGCTCGGTCACCGTGTTCGGCGAGGACGTCAGCAGCGCCAGTCCGGAACAGCTGCAGCGCATGCGCAACCACTGGGGCATGCTGTTCCAGCAGGGCGCGCTGTATTCCGCGCTGACCGTGTTCGACAACATCGCCCTGCCGCTGCGTGAGCTGCGCGCCCTGCCCGAGGAAGTCGTGCGCGACGCCGTG
Source organism: Massilia sp. P2_C2 (assembly GCF_056404615.1). Lineage (NCBI taxonomy): Bacteria > Pseudomonadati > Pseudomonadota > Betaproteobacteria > Burkholderiales > Oxalobacteraceae > Massilia > Massilia sp. P2_C2. The sequence goes on from NZ_JBFUDR010000071.1 coordinate 3,592, forward strand.
CTGCTCAAGATGAACATGGTGGGCCTTGGTCCGGGCGACGCCAACAAGATGCCGTCCGACCTGTCGGGCGGGATGATCAAGCGCGCGGCCCTCGCGCGCGCGCTCGCGCTCGAACCGCAGCTGCTGTTCCTGGACGAGCCGACGGCGGGCCTCGACCCGGACCTGTCGGATTCCTTCGTGTCGCTGATCCAGACGCTGCACAGCGAGCTGCACCTGACCGTCGTGATGGTCACGCACGACCTCGACACGCTGTTCGCCCTGTCCTCGCGCATCGCCGTGCTGGCGGAAAAGCACGTGCTCGCGGTGGGGCCATCGTGCGACGTGCTGCGCGTCCAGCACCCGTTCATCAAACATTTTTTCCTGGGGCCGCGCGGCCAGCGTGCGCTGGAAGTGCTCGAAGAGCGCATCGCAAGAAAGGAGTCGGAAGACTGACATGGAAAACAGATCGTATGCCCTCATGACGGGCTTTTTCACGGTCGCGCTGCTGGTGGCTGCCATCCTCATCGGCCTGTGGCTGAACCGCGACCGCACCAAGATGCATCCATACGAGATCGTCACCACGCAGACCATCCCCGGCCTGAACCCGCAGGCGGCGGTGCGCTACCGCGGCCTGGAGGTCGGGCGCGTGGACGACATCGTGTTCGACCCGCGCGTGACCGGGCAGATCCTCATCAAGCTCTCCGTCGAGGAAGGCGCGCCCGTCACGGAGACCACGTTCGCCTCGCTCGGCTACCAGGGCGTGACGGGCATCGCGTTCATCCAGCTCGACGACGACCGCACCGGTTCTCCGCTGCTGCAAAGCGACAAGGGCCACGTGGCGCGCATCCCGCTGCGGCCCGGCCTGCTCGATCAACTGGAAAAGCGCGGCCTCGCGATCCTGGAAAAGACGGAGCGCATCACGGACAGCCTGAACAACGTCCTCAGCAAGGAAAACCAGGACAAGATCACGGGCGCCTTCGACAGCATCAACAAGGCCGCCGCCGCGTATGCCGAGATCCCGGGCCAGCTGCAGCCGACGCTGCAGCGCCTGCCCGCGCTGACCGACAGACTCGATCGCACGATGGGCTCCGTGAACGAACTCGCGACGAGCGCCACCGGCGCCGCACGCAACTACGACCGCCTCGCGACGAGCCTGCAGGCGCCGGGCGGTCCGGTGGAACGCGCGTCGAGCGCCATCGATTCGCTGGGCGGCGTGACGTCCGACCTCGAGCTGCAGACGCTGCCGCACGTGGTCGACATGGCCGACGAGGCGAAGACGTCGCTGCGCGCCGTGCGCCGCACCGTGACGAACCTGGGCGACCGCCCGCAAAGCATCCTGTTCGGCGGCCCCACGCCCGAACCCGGCCCGGGCGAACCCGGTTTCGTCCCCCCGACCCAATGAGGAATCCAGTGATCCCGCATCCGACCCGCTACATCATCGCCGCCGCCTGCGCGCTGATCCTGTCCGGCTGCGCCTCGCAGAAAAGCCAGCCGACGACGCAGTTCGACTTCGGACCGGCCGCGCCGGCGCAGGCGCCATCCCAGGCGCCATCCCAAGCGCCAGCCCGGGGCGCGCCGGGGCCGGTGGTCGTCACCGACGTCACCGGCTCGAGTGCGCTGGACAGCGAACGCATGTTCTATCGCCTGAGTTATGCCGACCCGCTGCAGGCGCGCACCTATGCCAACAGCCGCTGGACCGCGAGCCCGCTGCAGCTGCTGACCCAGCGCTTCAAGACGCGGCTGGCGCAATCGGGCGCGCGGGTGCTGTCGGAAACCGACGCGGCCAGCGGCATCCCGCTGCTGCGCATCGACGTCGACGACTTCGTCCAGGACTTCGGCGGCGTCAGCCAGAGCACGGGCGTGGTCGCCGTGCGGGCTTCGGTATTCCAGGGCCATGTGCTGGTCGACCAGCGCAGCTTCCGCCAGGCCGTCGTGGCGCCCAGCGCCGACGCGGCCGGCGGCGCGCGCGCCCTCGCGGCCAGCACCGATGCCGTCGCGGCCGACATCGTGGCCTGGCTGGGCGCCCTGCCCCCCCTGAATACCCCGAACACCCCGACCACCGCCCGACGATGACCGATACGGAAGACGAAGCCGGCCCGCGCGCCTCGCCGGTGGCGCGCGCGGCGCTGCTGGCTTATCTGCTGCTGATCGTCTACGCCAGCTGGTACCCGTTCTCCGGCTGGCGCAGCAGCGGGCTGTCGCCGCTCGCCTTCCTCACCCTGCGGATGCCGCGCTGGTGGACCGGCTTCGACGTGGCGGTCAACATCGTCGGCTACATGCCGTTCGGGATCCTGCTCGTGCTGGCGCTGTATCCCGCCGTGCGCGGCATGTGGGCCGTCGTYGTCGCGGCCGTCGTGGGCGTACTCGTGTCGGGCACGATGGAAACCGTGCAGAACTACCTGCCGACCCGCGTGCCGTCGAACCTCGACCTGCTGACCAATTCCGCCGGTTGCCTGGCCGGGGCGCTGATCGGCGCCTGGTGCGCATCCCTGCTGCTCGACCGCAGCCGCCTGTACCGGCTGCGGCAGCGCTGGTTCGCCGAGCACGCAAGCCAGGGGCTGGTCCTCGTCGCCCTCTGGCCGCTGGCCCAGGTCTTCCCGCAGAACTACCTGTTCGGCAATGGCCAGCTGCTGCCGCTGCTGTCGGAATGGCTGTCCGAATGGCTCGACACCGACATCGACCTCGTGACCATGCTGCGCGGTGACGTGCCGATGAGCGTGGAGCAGTACTGGCTGTCCGAGACCATCATCACCGCCTGCGGCATGACCGGCGCCGCCCTCACCCTGCTGTGCCTGGCGCGCCGCGACGCGCCCCGGCTGGCGCTGATGCTGGCGCTGGTCGGCACGGGCATCGTCGTCAAGACGCTCGCCAGTTCCCTGTTCTTCGCGCCGGACAATGCCTTCGTCTGGGTCACGCCGGGCGCCGAGGGCGGCTTCCTGATCGGCCTGATCATGCTGGCCGGCCTCGCATTCGCGCCCCAGGTGGCCCAGCGCCGGCTGGCCGTCGTGACGCTCGTACTGTCGCTCATCGTCGTGAACACGATCCCGGCCAACCCGTATTTCGTCTCCACCCTGCAGGCCTGGCAGCAGGGGAAATTCCTGAACTTCAACGGGGCCGCCCAGTTCCTGGGCATGGCGTGGCCGGTCGTCGCGCTGTGGTTCCTGCTGCTGCCGTCGCACCGGCTGAACCGGCCCTAGCGCGCCCTTCAGGTAGATGGGCGTATCATAGCGGGCGATCGTGCCGACGCGGCGCCAACTCATCAGTAAACGACATGAACGACGACAAACCCTTTTACAAGCACCACGTGTTCTTCTGCCTGAACGAACGCGAAGGCAAGGACTGCCGCCCCAGCTGCGCCAGGAGCGGCGCAGAATCGGCACAGAAGCACGCCAAGCAGCGCATCAAGGAACTGGGCCTGAACGGTCCGGGCCAGGTCCGCATCAACAAGGCGGGCTGCCTGGACCGCTGCGAGGAAGGCCCCGTCGTGGTCATCTACCCGCAAGGCACCTGGTACACCTATGTGGACAACTCCGACATCGATGAAATCATCGACCGCCACCTCGTCAAGGGCGAGGTGGTCGACCGCCTGAAGATCTGAAGCCGACGCACCCATGAACAAGAATTCGCACAAGTTTTACCTGACCGGCCGCGCCGGCAGGATGGAATGCCTGCTGGACGAACCCGAGGGGGCGCCACGCGGCATCGCCCTCGTGGCGCACCCGCACCCGCTGTTCGGCGGCAGCATGGACAACAAGGTGGCGCAGACGCTGGCCCGCGCCTTCGTCGGCCTCGGCTACGCGACGGCCCGCCTCAACTTCCGCGGCGTGGGCGAGTCGGAAGGCGTGCATGACGAAGGCCGCGGCGAAGTGGACGACATGGAGATCATGCTCGACCACATGATYGGGCAATACCCCGGCCTGCCGTACGCGCTGGCCGGCTTTTCGTTCGGCACCTTCGTCCAGGCCCAGCTGCAGCAGCGCCTGATCGCCCAGGGCCGCCCGGCCGAGCGCCTGGCACTCGTCGGCACGGCCGCGGGCAAGTGGCCGATTCCGGAAGTCCCGGCCGACACGATCCTGATCCACGGCGAGCTTGACGATACGATACCCCTGGCGCATGTATTCGAATGGGCGCGTCCGCTCGACATTCCCGTGACCGTGATTCCCGGTGCCGACCACTTCTTCCACCGCAAGCTCGTCCACATTAAAAATCTTGTCGCGCAATTGTGGCGACGGTGACATTTGCGGCTAACGCTGGCCTATAATGATGCGATCTTCTTTGAAGGCAATGCTTTCGAGCATTGCCGATTGCATCACCATCCACTGTTCACGTCTGAGTTGTCTTCCATGAAAAAGTTAATCGCGGCCCTCGCCGCCAGTGCCCTCCTGATGTCGGCCGCCCAGGCCCAGCAGGTCCCGGCCCCGCAAATCGCCGCCCGTTCGTGGCTGCTGCTGGATGCTACCAGCGGCCAGATCATCGCCTCGCAGGATCCGGATGCCCGCATCGAACCGGCGTCGCTCACCAAGGTCATGACGGCGTACGTCGTGTTCGAAGCCCTGCGCGACAAGAAGATCACGCTGGACCAGATGGTCAACGTGTCGGTACGCGCCTGGAAGGTCGACAACAGCAGCTCGAAGATGTTCATCGACCCGGCCACCCCGGTCAAGATCAACGACCTGCTGTACGGCCTGATGGTCCAGTCGGGCAATGACGCCGCCGTGGCGCTGGCCGAAGCGGTGGCCGGCGACGAGGCGACGTTCGTCACGCTGATGAACCGCGCCGCCGAGCGCATGGGCATGAAGAACACGAAGTTCGCCAACCCGCACGGCCTGCCGTCGCCGGACAACTACTCGACCGCGCGCGACCTGTCGACCCTGGCCTCGCACGTGATCAAGGACTTCCCCGAGTTCTACAAGATCGACTCGGTCAAGGAATACACCTATAACCGCATCAAGCAGCAGAACCGCAACCGCCTGCTGTGGCTCGACCCGACCGTGGACGGCATGAAGACCGGCCATACGGAAGCCTCGGGCTATTCGATGATCGCGTCGGCCCACCGCCCGAACGGCCCGGCCGGCGAGCGCCGCCTGATCTCGGTGCTGTCCGGCGCCACGTCGGACGGCAACCGCACGGCGGAAAGCCAGAAGCTCCTGAACTGGGGCTTCCAGAACTTCGACACCGTCAAGCTGTACGCCAAGGGCCAGGCCATCGCCACGCCGGAAATCTGGAAGGGTTCGAAATCGAACGTGAAGATCGGCTTCCCCAACGACATGTGGGTGACCGTGCCGAAGGGCGTGGCCCAGAAGATGAAGCCGGTCCTGGAACGCAAGGATCCGCTGGTCGCGCCGCTGGCGCTGAACAGCCGCGTCGGCACGCTGAAGATGAACGTCGACGGCAAGCCGCTGCTGGCGCTGCCGGTGGTGGCGCTGGAAGAAGTGCAGGAAGCCTCGATCTTCGGGCGCGCGTGGGACTCGATGCGCTTGTGGATGAAATAAGCGCAACATCAATGTAGGGTGGGCACCCGGTGCCCACGCGGACGTCGGCAAACCGCACACGTCACGCGTGGGCACAGGGGTGCCCACCCTACGCAACGGATATTTGAAAGAACGAAGATGAGCCCTGCCCTGCCCCGCGACCTGTCCTGTCCGCGCATCGCCACCCGCAAGACCGGCGGTCTCGAACTGTCCCGCATCGTCGCCGGCATGTGGCGCATGGTCGAATGGGACATGACGGTGGACCAGCGCATCGCCTTCATCGAGCAGTGCATCGCGCTGGGCGTCACGTCGTTCGACCATGCGGACATCTATGGCAACTATGGCGTCGAGGGCCTGTTCGGCGAAGCCCTGCGCGCCCGGCCTTCGCTGCGCGACCGCATGCAGCTGATCAGCAAGTGCGGTATCAGGCTGCTGTCCAACAAGCGTCCGCAGCACGCCATCCAGCACTACGACACGAGCGCCGCCCACATCGTCGCGTCGGCCGAGGAGTCGCTGCGCCAGCTGCACACGGACCACCTGGACCTGCTGCTGATCCACCGTCCCGACCCGCTGATGGACTTCGACGAGATCGCGGCCGCCTTCACGCGCCTGAAACAGGACGGCAAGGTGCTGCACTTCGGCGTGTCGAACTTCAGCCGCCACCAGTTCGAGTCGCTGAACCGCCGCATCGAGCTGGCCACGAACCAGGTGGAATTCTCGCCGCTGCACGTGGCGCCGATGTTCGACGAGACCTTCGACGGCCTGCAGGACCTCGGCATCGCGCCGATGATCTGGTCGCCGCTGGCCGGCGGCCGCCTGTTCACGTCGAACGACGCGAACGCGGAAAACCTGCGCCTCGTGATCAAGGACATCGCCGACCGCCTGCACCAGCCGTTCGCCAGCGTCGTGTTCGCGTGGATCATGCAGCTGCCGTCGCGCCCGATCCCGCTGACGGGCAGCGGCCGCGCCGAGGCGATCGCCGTCGCCGTCGCCGGCACCACGTTCCAGCTGTCGCGCGCCGACTGGTTCTCGATCCTGCGCGCCGCGCGCGGGCACGAGGTCGCGTAAGCGGGCCGTCGCCATGGCCGAGCCGCTCAAGATCGTGGAGGGCCGCGCCCTCACGGCGCAGCAGAAGAAGGACCTGCTGAACCGGCTGGCGCGCGTGGAGGGCCAGCTGCGCGGCGTCCAGAAGCTGATCGCGCTGGCCGATACGCCATCCGACTGCGACGCCGTGGCCCAGCAGATGGCGGCCGCGCGCAAGGCGCTGGACCGCTCGTTCGTGCAGCTGCTCACCGCGAGCATCGTCACCCATACGGGCAATGCCGCTGACGTCGAGGAAGCGAAGGCCGCGGCGGCGCGCCTGGCGGCGATGTTCGACAAATTCGCCTGATACAAAACCGGTGGATGACCGTAGGGTGGGCATTTGGGGCCGGGGGCCCCAAATGAAACGTGCCCACGCGTAACGTATGCGATACGCAAACGTCCGCGTGGGCACGGGGTGCCCACCCTACCGCAGTCAACCATCAATCCATATCAATTCGCGGCTTCGTCGTCGTACACCTTCGGCGGCGCGATCTTCGCCCACCCGCTGCGCCACGCGATGTTCAACAACAGCGTCGCACCGATATAAAACACGAAGAACAGCGCAAAGAAACGCGTCTGCAGCAACGCCAGCAGCACGGCGCAGACAGCCAGCGCGACGAAGGTCGCCTTCGATTTCGGCTGCTTGGAGCTGGGGAAGCGGATCGTCGACACCATCAGCGTGCCGACCGCGATCATCAGCAGCATGACGAGGAAGGCGCCGGCCATGTCGGCCACGGGGTCCGGCCAGGCGACCACCACCGACGCCACGCAGGCGGCACCGGCCGTGATCGGCATGCCGACGAAATAGCGCGGGTCCGTCTTCCCGACCATCACATTGAAGCGCGCCAGGCGCAGCGCGCCGCAGGCCACGAACACGAAGCAGGCCAGGCCGCCCATGCGCACGAGGGTCGGGTGCGCGGCGCCCATCTGGGCGAAGCCGTAGCAGTACAACAGCAGGCCCGGGGCGCAGCCGAAATTCATCACGTCGGCGATCGAATCCAGCTGCACGCCGAACGCGGACTGCGTATTGGTGGCGCGCGCGACGAAGCCGTCGAGGGCGTCGAACACGCCGGCCAGCACCAGCAGGATCGCAGCCAGGCGATAATCGGACGGATCGCCCACCGGGGCGTTGTCGACCGAGATCACGATGCTGCCGAAACCGCAGGCGATCGACAACAGGGTCACGAAACTGGGCAGGGCAAACTTGGCGCGYGCGAGGCGCTGCTGGCGGGTTGGATTCACTGAGTTCGTTGATAGCGGAATAATGGCTTATTTTACATGGGCTTATATAGAGGCCGCGATTGTCGTCCCGGCCGTTCACGGCGTGCCGTTTTCGCCTAGAATGGAGGCTCTTTTCACCCGGTTAGACGATATTGGGAGCTTTATATGATGAACAGAATGCATCGCGCACGGCAGATCGCTGTCGCCTGCACCGCGGCATGGGCGCTGGTCGCCTGCGGCGGTGGCGGCGGCGGCAATAACAATGCCGGTGCCTCGAACGGTGCCCAGTCGACCGGGTTCTCCGGGCAGGACGCCTCGGCGCCCACCGTAACCAACAACATCGCCACCGATGGCCTGAACTGGATTAACTACCGCCGCAGCCAGATCGGCATGCCGCCCCTCACGCGCAACAGCATGATCGACGTCGCGGCCCAGGGCCATTCGGACTACCAGCGCATCAACAACACCGTGACCCACGTCCAGACCAGAGGCAAGCCGGGCTACACGGGCGAACAGCTGTCGGACCGCCTGCAGGCTGCCGGCTATATCTTCGGGGCGCCCAATGCGATCGGCGAGGTGATCTCGGCCACCTCCAACGGCTCCGGCTTCTACATGGCCGAAGAACTGATCACGGCGATCTACCACCGCTTCGTGATCTTCGAGCCGGTGTTCCAGGAAATCGGCGCCGGCGCCGCATCGACGTCGTCCAACTACAATTACTTCACGGCCGACTTCGTCACCAACCTTGGCTACGGCAACGGCATCGCCGCCGGCACCGTCGTGACCTGGCCGTTCAATGGCCAGACCCAGGTCCCGGTGAATTTCTTCAGCGATTACGAGGAACCGGACCCGGTCCCCAACGCCAATGAAGTCGGCTACCCGGTCAGCGTGCACACGAACCTGACGCGCACGCTGGTCGTGCAAAGCTTCACGATCCACGCGCACGGCGCCAGCAGCAACCTGCCGACGCGCCTGCTCGCCCAGGGCCAGGATGCGAACACGACCACGCAGTCGGCCGCGGCGATCGTCCCGCTGTCCAAGCTGGCGGGTGCGACCACGTATGATGTCAGCTTCACCGGCACCGTCGACGGCACGCCGGTCACCCGCAACTGGTCGTTCACGACGAAATAATCCAGCCTGTATGGACAGTCCCGGGCACTGCCCTCCTCCCGATGCAGGCGACGTCCCCGCCGTGAACCACGCGGGCGGCGTCGCACGCCTGATGGGCGACGGCGCGCTGTTCGGACGCGTCCTCGCGCGCTTTCGCAACGAGTACCGCCAGGCCGCGGCCGGTGTCCGCGCCGCGTACGACCAGGGCGACCTCCCGCTGGCGCTGCGCCTCGTGCACACGCTGAAGGGTGCGGCCGGCATGATCGAGGCGGTGCCGCTGCGGTGCCAGGCGGATGCGGTGGAAAGACTGCTGCGTGCAGGCGCGGGCGACGTCCATGTCAGTCTCGTACGCCTGCAGGACGAGCTGGAACGGGTATTGCGCGAACTGGACGTCCTGGCCAGCACCCTGCCCGAACGCGCGTCCGCGGCACCGGCGCAGGGCCAGGCACAGGCGTATCCGGATGCCCTTGGCCGGCTCGAGACGCTGCTCGACGAAGGCAATGGCGACGCGGTCGACCTCGTGCGCGAAGCGGCGGACACGCTGGCAGCGCAACTCGGAGAAGCGGCCTACCGCGACGTGGCGGATCTGGTCGAAGGCTTCGATTTCGACGGCGCCCTGGCACTGCTGCGCGAACGGGCGGGCGGCTGACCGGTACGCGCCGGAGCCACCGCCGCGCTGTCAGCGGCGGTTGTATTCCGCTTCTTCGTCGAATGAATCGGCGCAGGATTTGCCGCAGAAGCGGCGCACGCTGTCGAGCGGTTTTTCGCAATACCAGCACGAGCCCTTGGGTGGGAGGCTCGCGCGGGCCGGCACGGACGCCGCACCCATGGAGGCGGCGGCGATCGGCTCGACAGGCACGCTCTTGTCCGGAACACTTTCCTGTATCGTTTCCAAGGTTACCCCCTTACCGGCAGCACGTCAGTAACGCTGAGATTACTTTAGTGGAACACCGTGTGCATGAGAAAGCGCAAGCGCGCTGGTGCCGCTTGTGCACGCCTGCGCGGTCTGCGTTCGTGCTGTCGTGGTCTTTCAAATCAGTGTGCGCTGTTTGCCTTACCTCTGCAATGCCTCCGCCCAACTAGTTTTCAAGAAACAACAGTCACGGTGCCCCGACGTCATCGTCACGATGCCGGACCATCCAACTGCCCGAAATAATAGCAGTATTGGCAACGTGTGCGCCGGGCCGTTCAATCGTGCGTACAGGCCGTATCGGATTTGCGACGAGGGCGTCGACCGGCCGTCAGCGCACCGGTTCCAGCGTGACGAATAAGGCGCCGGGCGCCGTCTCGATGCGGGAAGGGAAGAATTGCACACCGGCGTAGCGCAGGTCTTCGGGGTGGAAAGTGTAGACCGGTATATCGCGCAGCAGCTGGTTCACGAGCAGGTCGGCGGCACGACCCAGGTCGCGCGCGCGGCCGCCTTCCGTGCCATCGATGTCGAAGCGGTCGACGTGGGTGTCGACAAGGACGACGGCGTTGCGCCCGTTGTCCAGCACGAGGCGGCCGGACAGCGCCAGCGTCCCCCGCCACGTCTGGCGCAGGAAGGGCGGCGCCACCGATGCGTCCAAGGTCAAGCCGACGCGGTCGGTCTCGGGCAGGATCGCCAGGCGCGGGCCGGTCAATTGCACGTCGAACAGGTCGAGCATGCGGTTGTGCAACGGGAAGCGGCGTTCGAGGCCCGCCTGCAGGCGGGATTGCGACAGCTCGATGCGGCGCGGGCCGATGAGGCCGGCGCACGACGCCAGCAGGCCCCCCGCCGCCAGTGCCAGCGCGGCCTTGCCCAGCCGCCGTCTCGATATCCCGTCCCGTGTCATCGTCATGCCTGCCTCATACGTCATCTGAATGCGGCAAGCCTAGCATAAGCGGCGCCGGGACTGCCACGAACCGCTCAGTGCGGCCCGTGGCGGCGTGCGCATCAGGCGGCGACAGCCTTGCGGCGGCTCAGGCCAGTCCGCCGGGCGCGGCATAGTTCACGACATCGCCAGGAATCGCGTTCGGTCCGTTGAACGGGGCGTTCACGGTCTGGGTCCAGTTGACGTCGGTGTAGTTGATGGCCCCACCGCCCGCAGCGCTGATCAGGGCCAGGATGGACCAGTTGCGGTCCATGAAACCGGCATTCGCGCCCATCAGGAACATGCCGCCGCCGCCCTGCAGGCGGCCGGGCCCGTCCCGCGTGTCGTGCGGCATGCATGAAAGCCGGGATAAAAATCCATGGCTACGTCCTGGTACGGCGCGTATGATGGACCACACCGGGTGTGACGCGGCTTCGCAACGTCATCCCGACATGCGGCGCCGCTCCCGACATCTTGTCACGGAGAATCCATGCACATCAACGAACGCCAGCGGCGTAGCGACGAGTCGACGGCCAATGCCGTGGCGCGCGGGCTGAACATCCTGGCGGTGCGCGACGCCGAACTCGCCAGGCGCTACATGCAGCACAAGGACGTGCCGGACCACGTGATCGCCCGCGTCCTCGATCATCCGGAACTGCGCCGCCGGGAGAGCGCCAGCCAATCGGTATCGGAAGCGATCACACCCTCCGCGCCGGACGATCGATGACGCCGTGGCCCCGGCCCAACCGTTAGCGGAGCTCGACTCTAGTCGAACCAAATGTGAGGAGAGGTGTCCAATCGTGATCATGGAAAGCACAATGGGAATCGGGCCGGCCGCCAGGCTGCTGGGGACCACGGTCCAGACGCTGCAGCGCTGGGAGCGTAACGACCAGTTCGCGCTCGGCGAGCGCACCTGGACCTGTGCCGGCTTCGGTGCGCATCACGACCGCGACGTGAACGCGGCGGTCAATCTGCAACGGCTCGCCACCGGCGTCTACGCGACGCAAACGGCGCTACCCGAGGCGAGCCAGGCAGTGACGCCGGGCACTGCCGCCGGCACTGGGCCGGCGGGAGGCGGGGAAGTAACGCCTGTCAGGCACGAGCACGGTCAGCAGGACGGCTCGGGGCAGGAAGGGATCGGTGAGCACTTGTGCGCACCTTCTCGATAGCAGCCTGTCGATGATGCGAAACACCCGATCGGACGCCGAGGTCCAGCAACTACAGGCCCTGCTCACCATGGCGCGCGAATTGATGCAGGTCGGCGAGTCGCTGGCCGCACTGGCGCTGGTCGGCCGCGCGATGGTCGACCTGGCCCAGGTCGACAGCGCGTTGCTGCTGATTCGCGGCGAGGTCAACGAGTCCATCGACTTCGACCGCACGGGCAAGCCGCGCAAGGCCGACCGCAATCACGATTGGCATCGCATGGCAGTGGCGCGATTGGCGAGCAGCGATGATGGCATCGCCATGCCGGCCCCGCGCACGATGCTGCTGGGCGTGCCGACCCAGCACGCCATGGCCGCGCTGGTCGCCGGCTGGAAGGACGACGCCGCACCCGAGGCATGGAGCAGGCGACGGCGCCTGCTCGAGACGATCCTTGAGCTGTGCGTCGCGGCGCTGGGCAGGATTTCGGTCCGCAGTTCTTTGGAAGACCTGGTATCGACCCAGTACGAACAGATGGCGGGCGCGGCCCAGGCGCATGCCAACGAACTGGCACGGCGCGACGAAGCTGCAGATGAAATGCGCACCCTTGCCCTGACCGACATCCTGACCGGCTTGAACAACCGGCGCGGCTTCTTCGTCCAGGCGGAGCACATGTTCAGACTGGCACGGCGCAAGCACGCCAGCTGCGCGGTGATCTATGCCGACATCGACGGGCTGAAGCTGGTGAACGACCAGCTCGGTCATGAGACCGGCGACCAACTGATCCGGGATGCCGCCGCCGTGCTGCGCGAGTCCTTGCGCGACACTGACGTGCTGGCCCGCCTCGGCGGCGACGAGTTCGTCGCTTTCGCGCTGAACGAAACGCATCCCCAGACGATCCTGTCCAGGTTGAGGAAGAACCTGCACGCGTTCAACCTGATGCAGGAACGGACCTACCGCCTGTCGATCAGTGCCGGTGCCGTGCAATGCGATCCGGACAGCGACGCGCCACTGCTCGACTATGTCCGGCAGGCCGACCAGGCAATGTACATGCACAAGCGGCGCTGCATGCACTAGGCGATTCGGCGCCGATGCCGGCGCCGGCTCATGACTCGGGACGCGGGTCGGCCTTGTCGCGGTCGACCTCTCCGTCGAGGACCGCGGCCAAACGCTCCTTGCCCATGCTGCCGGAAATCGAACGCCGGTCTTCCTCGACCGGTTCCGGCGGATCGAGCATGTCCGCGAGCATCGCATGGAGCTCCGGCGTATCCCATGGCAGCCCGCTACGCTGCCTGACGTGGATGTAATGCCTGATCTCGCTGTCCTGCCCGGAGGTCAGCGGCAGGCCGCGAAACGTGTTCGCGGGTTCGGATTCCATCATGACGCCTCCTCGACGACGCTAGCCAGCCCTTCGACGCTACGCGCATTTCCCGCTTTCGGGCGCACGCCAGCGTCGCAGCTGGAATCCCCGGGATTTGAAATCACTTGCCGATGCAGAAGCGGCTGAAGATCACGCCAAGCAAATCATCGGGGGTGAACTGTCCGGTGATACTGGAAAGCCGATCCTGCGCGAGCCGCAACTCCTCGGCGAACAGGTCCAGCGACTGGTCGTCCTGGGCCGCATGCTCGCCGGCGAGATGCAGGTGTTCGCGCGCCGCGCGCAGGGCGACGAGGTGGCGTTCGCGCGCCAGGTACAGCGACTCGCCCGTCTGCTGCCAGCCGGCGATGCGCAGCAGTTCCGCGCGCAGCAGGTCGATGCCGATCTTCTCGTGCGCGGACAGATAGATGTGGACGGCGTCCGCGCCCTGGTCCACGCTGGGCTGGTGGCCGGACAGGTCGATCTTGTTCCAGATCCGGACGACGGGCACGCCGGGCGGGAACGCGGCGATGATGTCCTCGTCGGCCTTCGCGGGACCCATGCTCGCGTCGAGCAGGTGCAGAATCACGTCCGCCTTGCCGACCTCGCCCCACGTGCGCTCGATGCCGATGCGCTCGACGACGTCGATGCCATCGTCGATGGCGCGGATGCCGGCCGTGTCGACGATGTTCAGCGGGATGCCCTCGACCTGGATCGTCTCGCTGACCTTGTCGCGCGTCGTGCCCGCGATCGGCGTGACGATGGCGACATCCGATCCGGCCAGCGCGTTCAGCAGCGACGACTTACCGACGTTCGGCTGCCCCACCAGCACCACGTTCAGGCCCTCGCGCAGCAGCGCGCCCTGGGCGGCCTGGCGGAACACGGCTTCCAGCGCGTCGACGATGCCCTTCAACTGGCCGCGCGCATTCGATTTCTCGAGGAAGTCGATCTCCTCTTCCGGGAAATCGAGCGTGGCCTCCACGAGCATGCGCAGGTTGATCGTTTTCTCGACCAGTTCATGGACGACCTTCGAGAACGCGCCCGACAGCGATTGCGACGCCGACTTCGCGGCGGCCTCGGTGGACGCGTCGATCAGGTCGGCGACGGCCTCGGCCTGGGCGAGGTCGAGCTTGTCGTTGAGGAAGGCGCGGCGCGTGAATTCGCCCGGCTCGGCGAGACGCAGATCCATGTCGCGACCGGCCTCCAGCACGCGCGCGAGCAGCATGCGCAGCACGACGGGGCCGCCGTGGCCCTGCAGTTCCAGCACGTCCTCGCCGGTGTACGAGTGCGGGGCCTTGAAGTACAGCGCGAGGCCTTCGTCGATGACGGCGCCCGCGGCATCCCGGAACGGCAGATAGGTCGCGTGGCGCGGCGCCAGCTTCATGCCGGGGAACAGCGCGGCCACGAGCGGGGACAGGTCCTTGCCGGAGGCGCGTACCACGCCGATGCCGCCGCGTCCGGGGGCGGTGGCGATGGCGGCGATGGGGGAAGTATCGAGTTTCATGGTCGGATTGTAGGAGCAAATAAAAAAGCCCGTGCGTGACACGGGCCTTTCGAATGGTGGGCACGGGGTGCCCACCCTACTATTTTGCGGGGGCGAACTTCTTGGTGATGACGTACTGCTGCGCCATCGAGATCAGGTTGTTCACCACCCAGTACAGCACGAGGCCGGACGGGAAGAACAGGAAGATGACGGAGAACGCCAGCGGCATGAACATCATCATCTTGGCCTGCACTGGATCGGCCGGCTGCGGGTTCAGCTTCTGCGTGATGAACATCGAGATCGCGTACAGGACCGGCAGGATGAAGTACGGGTCCGGCGCCGTCAGGTCATGGATCCAGCCCACCCACGGTGCGCCGCGCATCTCGACCGCGGCCTGCAGCACCCAGTACAGGGCCAGGAACACCGGCATCTGCACGAGGATCGGCAGGCAACCGCCCAGCGGGTTGATCTTCTCGGCCTTGTACAGCTCCATCGTGGCCTGCTGCATCTTGGCCGGATCGTTTTTATGACGCTCGCGGATCGCCTGCATCTTCGGCGTCACGGTCTTCATCTTGGCCATGCTGCGGTAGCCTGCGGCCGACAGCGGGAAGAACAGCAGCTTGATCAGGATCGTGAAGGCGATGATGGTCCAGCCCCAGTTGCCGATCATCGAGTGCAGCCAGTTCATCGTGGCGAAGATCGGCTTGGCGATGATCGCGGCCCAGGCGTAGTCGCGCACCAGGTCCAGGCCCGGCGTCACGTTTTCCAGCAGGCTCTGCACCTGCGGGCCCGAGTACAGGCGCGCGGCGTTGGAGACGGTGGCGCCCGGTGCGACGGTGCCCAGCGGCTCGACGGCACCGATGGCGAACACGTTGTTGCCCAGGGACTTCGTGTAGATGTCGCGCTGCGTATTCGCCGGCGGGATGAAGGCCGAGACGAAGAAGTGCTGCGAGATCGCGATCCAGCCATCCTTCGCCGCCTTCGCGTGCTCGACCGAGCCCTTGGCGATCTTGTCGAAGGTCAGCTTCTGGTAGTGCTCTTCCGGCGTCCACAGCGTGGGGCCCGTGTAGCTGCTGTTGAAATAGGTATCGCCTTCCGGCTTCATGCCGTCATGCTCGAGCTGGAAGTACAGCGACGGGGTCACGGGTGCCTGGGTCAGGTTCGTCACGTCGTGGCGCACGTCGATCACGTAGTCGTTGCGCTTGAACGTGAAGGTCTTGGTCAGGCGCACGCCGCCCTGCTCCGCGTCCAGCACGACCTGCACCTGGTTGTTGCCGTCCAGCGTGCGCGGGCCCGGACGAAGCGTGAACGGGGTGTTGTGGTTCGGCAGGACGCCGGCCGCGCTGGCGCCCGTCAGGCCGGTCTGGGCCAGGTAGACGCGCGGGCCATTGGCCTGGAACAGCACCTGGTTCTTGTTCGGATCGACCTTGTCGCGGTACTTCAGCAGTTCCAGGCGACGGATCACGCCGCCGGCCGTGTCGATGTCGACGTTATAGACGTCGGTGGTGATCGTGATGACCTGGGTCTGCACCGGCGCCGGCGCTGCCGGGGCGCCGGGCACACCGGGCACGGTCGCGGCCGGGGCGGGCGTCGCAGCCGCCGGCAAATCATTCGGCTTGGCTGGGTTCGGTGCCTGTGCGACCTTGGCCGGCGGCTGCGCCGAGAACATCGACTGCTTGCCGTTGGCCACCATCCAGTCGTTCCACAGGACGACCAGCGAGACGGCGAACACGATCCATAGGATGGTACGTTTATTGATTTCCATTGGTCTTATTCAGGAATGCTTGCAACCGCAAGCGGTTGGTGAGGAATGCTGCTCCCCGGGACGCGGCACCGGGTCGACACCGCCCTCGTTCCACGGATGGCACCGGCAGACGCGGCGCAGCGCGAGCCAGCTGCCGCGCGCGGCGCCGTGGACTTGCACGGCCTCGATCGCGTAAGTGGAACAGGACGGATAGAAACGGCAGTTCTGTCCGAGCATCGGAGACACCAGCAACTGGTAACCGCGCAACAGCCAGACGAGCAACCGGTTCATGATAGTCCCGGTTGCGCACCTGATGGCGCAGACCCCGCCGCCTGTGGAGCGGCGTTGGCCTTGTCGGTTTTGCGGGCGCGCGGCAACTGCGAGGCGAACAGGCGCGCCAACTCGACGCGCAACTGGGCCTTCAGTGCGGACGTCGTGGCCGGACCGTCCTTGCCGTTGACCGGGCGCGCCAGGCGCACGATGCAGTCGATGCCGGGAAGCGGCGTGGTGCGGAACAGTTCGCGCGTGACGCGCTTGATGGTGTTGCGCGTGACGGCACGCGGCGCAAACCGTTTGGCCGCAACGACGCCCAGCCGCGCATGAGGCAGGGCATTCGGTCGGGTGTAGAGCACGAAATGCGCGGTTTTTTGTGCCGGGCGCAAACGAAAAACGGATGAAAACTCATCCGTTTTTACGATGCGCCGAACGCGCGCGAAGTCGTGCGAACCTTCGCCAGACATATGTCGTAGGCGCGGTCGAGGCGGCTTTCCGGGCTTAGACAGCCAGGCGCTTGCGGCCCTTGGCGCGGCGAGCGTTCAGGACGAGGCGGCCACCACGGGTAGCCATACGTGCGCGGAAGCCGTGCGTGCGCTTGCGACGAACGACGGAAGGTTGGTAAGTACGTTTCATGGTGGTCTCGCTTAAAGCAAAATAGAATGCAGAATCGGGGCTGAGCTCACGCTGAGTCAGCATTGCGCCAATGACATTTCGCAGTTGTTAAGCCAGCGTCACGCCACAGCAAAGCTTGTCGCCCGTGTGCTCTTTTAGTGGGGCATCTCGAAAACCGTCGCGAGCGGCAGCAATTCTGGCAGAGAAGCGCAGCTGTACGAAAGTACAGCGAGCATCGCAGGCCGGAAGTGCAACGCGCAGTAGGTTTGCGAGGTGCCCAACATTGCGTACGGGCGGGGAACCCTGAATTAGACAGCATTTGGAGATCAACTGTCAAGGCAACCGTTGCGCTGGGGCCGCGTGGCGTGTCATGCAAACGGTTGCGCCTGTATACAAAGCGGGTAAGCCGCCTGTTGAGATTTCGGTGGAAAATTCATGCCGTGCCTGTGGATAACTTGCGAGAACACAGGTAAAATAGAGTGTTACGCTTAACTTAGTCGATGTATGGATAACTTTTGGCAGACCTGCTCCAACCAGTTGGAGCTCGAGCTGACACCGCAGCAATATACCGCGTGGATCAAACCACTTATCGCCCTCGACTACGAGGACGGCAAGCTGCGCATTGCGGCGCCCAATCGCTTCAAGCTCGACTGGGTCAAGTCGCAGTTCGCCAACCGCATCACCGCGCTCGCGTCCGACTTCTACCAGCAGCCGGTCGAGGTGCAGTTCGTGCTCGACCCGAAGAACAGCCTGCCGAAGAAACCGGCATCGCCGGCCCCATCCCCAATGGCGTCCAGCAGCGGCGCGCTCGGCATCAACGCCGCCGCCGACAAGACCGTGCCGGAGATGCCGATCGTCACGCCGGACAATGTCATCGCGAACAACCCGCGCCGCGAACAGAGCCGCGTCAATCCGGACCTGACGTTCGAGAACTTCGTGACCGGTAAGGCCAACCAGCTGGCGCGCGCCGCCGCGATCCAGGTCGCCAACAACCCGGGCGTCTCGTACAACCCGCTGTTCTTCTACGGCGGCGTTGGCCTCGGTAAGACCCACCTGATCCACGCGATCGGCAACCAGGTGATGGCCGACCAGCCGGGCGCGCGCATCCGCTATATCCATGCGGAACAGTATGTGCGCGACGTCGTGACGGCGTACCAGCGAAAAGGCTTCGATGACTTCAAGCATTACTACCACTCGCTGGACATGCTGCTCATCGACGATATTCAATTCTTCGGCGGCAAGAGCCGCACGCAGGAAGAATTCTTCTATGCGTTCGAAGCGCTGATCGCGGCCAAGAAGCAGATCATCATCACGTCGGATACCTATCCGAAAGAGATCACCGRCATGGACGACCGCCTGATCTCGCGCTTCGACTCCGGCCTGACGGTCGCGATCGAACCGCCGGAGCTGGAAATGCGCGTGGCCATTCTGATGAAGAAGGCGGAATCGGAAGGCGTGATGCTGAACGACGACGTCGCGTTCTTCGTCGCGAAACACCTGCGCTCGAACGTGCGCGAACTCGAAGGCGCGCTGCGCAAGATCCTCGCGTACTCGCGCTTCCACGGCAAGGACATCACGATCGACGTCGTGAAGGAAGCCTTGAAGGACTTGCTGTCGGTGCAGAACCGCCAGATCTCCGTGGAAAACATCCAGAAGACCGTGGCCGACTTTTTCAACATCAAGGTCGCGGACAYGTATTCGAAACGCCGCCCGGCCAACATCGCGCGCCCGCGCCAGATCGCGATGTACCTGGCGAAAGAGTTGACGCAAAAGAGTCTGCCGGAAATCGGCGAGCTGTTCGGCGGACGCGACCATACGACGGTGCTGCATGCGGTACGCAAGATCGCACAGGACCGCACGAAAAACGCCGAGTGCAACCACGAACTGCACGTGCTGGAGC